>JBAUEV010000130.1:0-2541 GCA_049678805.1 Gammaproteobacteria bacterium | reverse complement strand
AATATGCCCTGAATGTAATGAACTATCAGGACTTAGAGAATGTACTGAATGTAAAGAATTATTAATTACATTCCTAAAATTCAAAGGAAAGCAAAGAAAGTGCTATGAGTGCCTTAAGCTGCTTTTTGATCAGACTTAGGGGTTTCTGGGATTGATTGTTTAATTGCTTCGGGTGTAGGATCGTGGATCGGGATCGGGCCAGATTTTCCTTCAATTAATGAATGAGTCATATTAGGAGCTTGACCAATCGGATAAGCTCTTTTCCTTTCACGATGAGGTTTACTTTCCTGTCCTGGTAAGTATTTCTGTTCTTTAGCTAATGAAAGAGCCTTATCGGCCATCTCGTGATTATGACCAAATCCCATCCCCATTGAAACTTTATGAACCCCATTTATTGGAGGTGTGTTCTCTAGTCTTTGATGTAATGATCTAGCAAATTTAGCCGCGTGCTCATATGTTGGAAGAAAAATTGAAAATTCATCGCCACCAAATCTATGGGTCTTATTTGCTCCAGGAGCTGCTTCGTCGGCGGCTCCTTTTATATGTTCAGCCATAGTTTTTATAGCCTGATCTCCCGTATCATGACCAAATGCGTTATTTATGGCTGAAAAATCTGTACCATCCAAAGCAACGTGAACTCCAGGTTTATTCTGTTTTCTAAATTCGTTATGGGAGTATTTATTTCCCATACCTGTCATAGGGTCAGAATATATATGTCTCGTCAATGCTCTTTCAACATCAGGATGGATATGGCCAGCGGCAACAGCATTTCTTACATGCGTTAAAGCGCTACCAGGATCTAAATCAGATTCATTTTCAGCCTTAGATAATTGTTCTTTGTACCTCAAGGAGGCGTTTCTGTCCCTTAAATTATTATAAATAGTATCAATTTCTGGTTGGCTTAATTTATTACCGTCTAAATAATAAACACCATCTTTAACCTCAATAACATGAGGCTTATCCATGCCAATTCGCATGTAATCGAATACTGAAGCTGGGCGTTGTGGACCATTGTGTTTGTCCGCTTCAATGTCCGCTTCTTTTTCCTTTTCAGGGTCGATACCTAAAGGAATTGGCTCATTTTGAATCTTAGTGTGCGGTCCATCACGTAAATTGTAGATTTGTGACACTAAATCAACCGTTAAAGGCCCTTCGGGCAAAAATCGGTCTAACATACCGTGATAGTCTTCAAGATGCGTCAATTTATTGTCATAAAGCATAAATCGACCGGCACGGTATTCTTTTCCGTCTACTTTGTAATATAAAGCGTAAATTACTGGCATATGAGTGTCAGTTATGCTAGATATCTTTAAGTCATCTATAGTTTTCTTTAAATTTATCTCTAAATTATGAAAATTGATTATATTAAATTCATTTTCTGACTTTTTTACAGAATTCCGCTTTAAATGTAAATCTTCAATGGCATTTTCAAAATGATCTATGTAAGAATCGCTTATTTCTGGTAATATAAACTTTATTAATTTACGAACTTCGCTTTTATCGAATTTATCGCCCCAATTCTTCTCCATTACTTCCTTGACACGCTCTTTTACTGACTTTTTAGGACCAAAGTCTTCTTTTACAAGAGCTGAACCGCCTACTAGAGAATCCGGAGCCGCATTGCCTCCACCAGCTTCAATGGCTTTAGTTAAAATAGCGTTATTTATTATATTTAATTCAGTATCAGAGCTATAAAGCACTGAAAACTCAGGATTTTCAAACTTTAGTGTGTCAAGTTCTGGGAAGTCCTTTTTAGGTACTAGATCTTTTTTGAAACCTTCAGGGGCAGCTGGATCGGCAATTAATTCAGTACTTGACATTTTATTACAAGGACGTATAGTTATAGCTATAGCTCGAACCAAACAGTCTTTTATAATATTTCCTTCTTTGAGAAGGGTATTACCTTCTACGGATAGACGACACATAAGGGGCTCATTATTGGCAGTATTGTCTCTCATTATTGCCGCTATAGCCTTAGCTCCAGCATGGCCAGCACCGTCAAAAAGTCTTCCAATTATATAAATGAATGGTAATTCAACTTGATCCCAATATTTTCGTTCTCTTTCATTGTCACAGTCTTCTTTTGAATAAATCTTCTTTAAAAACACTACTTTACCGACTACTGTATGGGCACCTTTTTCTTTACCTTCATGCTCCCAATTTAAATACATTCCATCAACGCCATCCCAAGCAGAACAGTCAGCAAGTTTAACTGTTAATTTTTCACCAGAAGAATCAACGTGTTCACTTCCAGCAACACCATCAAACAATAGACCAGTTAACATTTTTCTAATTTGCTCCTTCTAACTCGCCAAATTTCAAGCCCCTTTGGTCTAAGTTGTACCTTTAAACGATTTAATAAATTGGTGATTGCTTTATTTGAAACACTGTACTCTACCGCTAAATCCTTAACAAATTTGCCATCTAAATACTTCTGAACGACTTCACCCTCTTTGGAAGCTATTATTTTTCTTGCAGACTCAGCTTGACCTCTAATTTTGTATCCAAAAGCCCCTACTAAGGAATAAACAACACCTTCTT
>JBAUEV010000129.1:0-7853 GCA_049678805.1 Gammaproteobacteria bacterium | reverse complement strand
GTCTCCTTGGGTTGGTGGGTGATGATGCAAACGGACTTTTGCTCAAAAGCCAGTTGCAAGCAGCCAACATAACTTGTTATTTTCAGCAGCTCCCCCATTTACCAACTATTACAAAATTGCGCATAGTAGATCGACAGCAACAACTCATTCGTTTGGATTTTGAAGAGCCCTATTATCATGTGGAAACCCCTGGTTTATTAGAGGATTTTAAAGCCCAATTACCCCATGTGGGAGTGGTAATACTTTCTGATTATGGTAAAGGTGCACTGTCAGCTGTAAAAGAACTCATTAGTACCGCACGTGCTGCTAATGTGCCGGTGCTGGTAGACCCTAAGAGTAAAGATTTTAGTATCTATCGGGGAGCTACTTTAGTAACTCCCAATCTTAAAGAATTCCGCGCCGTCGTGGGCGATTGGCAAAGTGAAGAAGAACTTATCAGTAAGGGTAATGAATTACTTCGGGCATATCAGTTTCAAGCATTGTTAATTACTCGCAGCGAACAAGGTATGACTTTGTTGCAAGAGGGGCAACCTGCTTTGAACTTGCCTACCCGAGCGCGCGAGGTGTATGACGTATCGGGTGCAGGAGATACCGCAATTGCGATATTAGCGGCTGCTTTGGCTGTTGGCCAAAGTTTGCCAGTGGCAGCTACTTTAGCCAACGTTGCAGCAGGAATTGTGGTTAGAAAATTTGGTACAGCAACTGTTTCAGTACCTGAGTTGCGTCGTGCATTACAGCGTTATTCAGATGCAGAACTTGGCATTTTGTCCGAAAAACAATTATTAATCGCTGTGGCTGATGCACGTGCTCACGGTGAAACGATCGTTATGACCAATGGTTGCTTTGATATTCTGCATGCTGGGCATGTTGCCTATTTAGAAGAGGCTAAAGGATTAGGTAAACGTTTAATTGTTGCAATCAATGATGATGCGTCAGTGGTACGTTTAAAAGGTGCCGAACGGCCTATCAATAAATTACCACACCGCATGAATGTCATTGCCGCATTGCGGGCAGTGGATTGGGTAGTTGCTTTTTCAGAAGATACTCCACAACGCCTGATTAGTCAGGTATTGCCGGATACCTTAGTAAAAGGGGGAGATTATCAGCATCCAGAGGAAATTGCCGGTGCCAAAGAAGTATTGGCAAACGGTGGTGAAGTGAAAATTTTGCCTTTTCATGAAGGCCATTCCACCACACGGTTGGTAAAAAAAATACGGGATTGTAAAGTATGATTTTGGTGACAGGTGCAGCAGGTTTTATTGGTAGTAATCTTGTTCAAGGGTTAAATGAACGTGGTTATCGGGATATTGTGGTGATTGATGATTTAACCGATGGTACTAAGTTTAGAAATTTTGTTGATTGCCAGATTTTAGACTATTGGGACAAAGATGATTTTCTCGAGAAAATCACGCGTCAGCAACGGTTGCCACAAACCATTCAAGGTATTTTCCACCAAGGCGCTTGTTCTACTACTACGGAATGGAATGGCCGCTATATGTTGCAAAATAATTACACCTATTCGCAAACATTGCTGCATTATTGCCTGGAAAATGCGATACCTATGATTTATGCCTCTAGCGCTGCCGTTTATGGTGATGGCAAAAACGGGTTTCGTGAAACATTAGAATGTGAAATGCCATTAAATGTTTATGGCTATTCAAAATATTTATTTGACCAATATGTGCGACGTCATTTACCAAAAGCGAAGGCACAAATCGTGGGGTTGCGTTATTTTAATGTCTATGGTCCACGTGAGCAGCACAAGGGTTCGATGGCGAGTGTTGCATTTCATTTACATAGGCAATTGGAAGCCAATGATAAAGTGCGCTTATTTGTTGGCAGCGATGGTTATGCCGATGGCGAGCAACGTCGCGATTTTGTGCATATTGATGATGTGGTAAAAATAAATTGCTGGTTCTTGGAAAACCCTACTAAAAGCGGCATTTTTAATGTAGGCACTGGACGCAGTCAACCCTTTAATGATGTTGCACGCGCTGTTATAAATTGGCATCGTCGAGGACAGATTGAATATATTCCTTTCCCCGATCATTTGCGCAACAGTTATCAAAGTTTTACCGAAGCGGATATTAGCGCGTTGCGTTCTGCGGGTTACAGTGGTGCTTTTAAAACAGTTGAGGAGGGGGTAAAGGATTATTTGAATTGGCTTAGTACAGCAAACTAGCATTACTTCTTTCTCGTTGTGCTGATGAATGGATCCCGCGATCAAGTCGGCGTTGTTGCATATATCTTATTTTTAGAATGCCGTGTAAGTGTCGTTTTCAGACAAAACTGCATCCTGCGGTCGGAGAATACATCCCTGTATTCTACGGTCTTCCAACGACACCCACACGACATTCTTACCCAACGACCTTATTTATAAGAAATATGCAACAACGCCGATCAAGTCGCGGGAATTCGGTCCAGTTCGAAACCCCGCGGCATCGACCGCGGGGTCCACTCAATAAGAAAAATGCAACAACGCCGACTTGTTCGCGGCATCCAGAAAACCAATGAAAAAAGCTGTCATTGCGAGGCCATTTTTTGGCCGAACCTGGATTGCCGCGTCGCTTCGCTCCTCGCAATGACGAAAAAAACAGGATACCGCGCATAAAGCGCGGTATGTAGGCGGGTGAGCTATTATTGATTTGGTAAAGTAACGCCCTCTGGTGTTGTAGGAGTAGCCGGTGGTATGCCTTTGATACGATTAATTTCAGCTTGAGTCTCCTGTTGCAGACGTTGAAGATTGGATTTACCGCTTGCACTGAGTTGCACACCCAGCAATGACATGGTTGCCAGCAGACGGTCATTTTGTTGTTGGAGATTAAAAAGCTCTTGACGCATTTCTGCTAATACAAATAAGCTTTCACGAGAGACAGTAGCCGGTGAAGCTTTCGCCATATCCTCATACCACCGTGGGCTAGTGGTGCGACGCGTAGCAAGGTATTCCCTCACCTGTAATGGACTAGCATCATTGATAGGTTGTCCATTACTGTTATAAAGACCCGCTTGTTTGCCTAAGTTGGGCTGTACAATGCGTTCAGCTAATAAATGAAACAAATTATCTAGGCCTACAGATTGATTAGTAACATAAGACCGTAATGCTAATTGAAAAGTACGATAAATAGCATTGTTTTGCAATTTTGTGATTTCATCAGGCGTAAGCCCTTCAATAGTAAAATCAGTAATAGGCTGATAAGTGCCTGAGGCCAATAGGAAAAAATTCTTTGCCTGTGCTTCGCGTTGAGGTGTATACGCCGATGTTCCAAAGAATGTTTCAAAATCAAAGTTGGCGTCGCCGGCAGCAAGATTAGGTGCTTGCGCAGCTTCATTTGAGAATAAGGAAATATTTGATTTTGTAATAATAGTGTCGCTAGCTGGAATGCGTGAGAGTGCACTGGCTTGACTGTTAGTTCTGTTAGATAAAGATTCTTTAATTTGATCTAAAGCAAAACCATAGGTTTTATTCGTTAAGTTTGCTTTAGCAATTTCTTGGCCTTGATTACCCACAATCGTAGCAGGCATGCTCGGATTAGGTTCATACATTTTTTGCAATATTGCAGTTTTGGTGTCATTTACCACAGACTCGACGTAGCGATGAAACTGATTAATACTCAGTACAACATCATCAAGCGTAGCTGCTGATGCAGTTTGCGCGAGTGCCGAACTTAATATACTGATAACAAACAAGTGTTTTAAAGTGGTAGGAATCTGTTGTAAGAATTTAAATATGTTCATGGATTTACCTCTCAATAATATTGAATACGAGGACTACGTTGTTGCTGGCTAGGCTGATTAGGGTTATTAGTTGTAGTCGGGGATGTTGCCTGGGGTGCTGGGGAATCTGCTGCAGCATAAGACATACCACTGACTAAAACGCAGCATAATAACATAAAACGACACATGGTTATCGCCCCTCTAAAGCATTTAAAACTAAATCAAGTCTTTCTTTAGCAAAGACCCGACCTAATAATCGTAGTCTCTCAAAAACCATATTTTTTCTTAAAAATAAGCCATAAATGTCATCATTGGCTTGGGTGGCTTCTTCTGCTCGCATCAGCAGCTTTGAGGCAGCACCGGGATGCGCTGTATCCAGGCATTGCATCAAGCGCAAAGTTCTCGACATTTTTATAAAGGTGGCTATTTTAATGAATTGGTCTTCTTGTTGCAGGTCAATCCCACCGATATTTTCCAAAGCATCACCTAGTTTTTGGATGCCTTGTTCAAAAGCTGGATTGCCATCCAGAGTCCAATTTTCCACGCTTTCCATGAATGAAACCACCCGATAAATAAAAGGATCTTTATATTCTTGCCAAAATTGATGCGATGCTTTTCTGCTTAGGTCTGGCATTTTCTGGCTCTTTCTATCAGGTGATATTTGCTTGCTGTAAAATTAGCTGTTCATTGTTTGTTTTTACTTTATACTCTAAACTCTTCTGGAGTCAACATTTTACCCGTTTTCACATATTATTGCGAATGTTAGCTTAGGTGCTTTAATGTTGTCTTAAGCTTGCTGCGATACTATTACACTAATTTGAGGCGACTTTAGTTGAGGTTATAATCCATGGGTATTTTTAAAAGCATTGGCAGAGGTCTTGGTAAAGTTGCTAAACCTCTTGTTAACTTTCCCCGTTGGATGGATTTGCGTTCTGTCTCCACCACAGCCAAAGACATTGGTAAAATGGCTAAGGGGCTATTTGTCCCGCAACAGGCCACCCGTCAAGAAACGTTTGAAGAAGCAGTCAAACGCTTACATCTAACTGAAGAAAACATCCAAGAACGCATGAAAACCTTGCTACGTCTGACGTTGGTTTACTGCCTAATCGCCGTAGCGCTAGGTACTTATACTGGCTATTTATTGGTTAATGGCCGTATATTAGCAGCATTATTAAGCTTTACGTTAACCTTCTTATCACTAGCTTTCGCATTTCGTGAGCATTTTTGGTATTACCAGATGAAACAACGTCGTTTGGGGTGCGGTATTAAAGAATGGTTTATTGCAATTTTTGGAGGGGCGCAAAAATGAAAATCAAACAAAAATTGATCTATTTATTCTCTATTTTCGCAATATTATTTGCACCACTCAGTGCAATGGCATTTGATGTAAACTCCATCACGTCAGCAGAGATTTTTACTCCGCCCGCAGCCGATAAATCCATTACTTTTTTAAGCCAATTATTTGGTAGCGTAGGTGGAGTATTACAAGGTAGCAGCGGTCAGCTATTGGGAGAATTATTAGGTGTTCTCAATTACGGTGTCGTACTGTTAGCAAGTTCTATCATGGTTTATACGGTAATCCTTTCCGTGATTAATACTGCGCAAGAAGGCGAGTTTATGGGTCGCGGGATGAAATCAGCCTGGATCGTCGTGCGTTCAGTAGCAGGACTTGGTTTATTGGTGCCTCAAGCAACGGGTTATTCGTTAGCGCAAGTTATTGTTATGTGGGCTGTAGTACAAGGCGTCGGACTCGCTGATAAAGCCTGGGAAAGATCATTGAATTATTTGGCAGACCGAGGAGGGGTTTATACCGCGCCGATCCAGGAAGACTCTATGTATAAGACACTCGGTAGTGCGGGACAGATTTTTCAATCGCAAGTATGTGCCTATCGGTTGGAAAATGTTGTGCAAGGATTGCGTAAAAATAAGTTAGAAGAATACCGCAAATCGCCTGTTGCTAGCCCTGAATTACGAGACGCTTTGGCCAAACCATCTCCACAATTTGGTTATTTTACTGACCTTAATGCCAAGACTATTTCATTTGGTTTTAGAACGATAGATAACAAACAAAATAAAAATAGTGTGACAGAGGGAATATGTGGTGTTTACAGTTGGGAAAGTGCGGCTAATGTAGTGAAAGGGTCTAGTGATGATGCTAATGTCAATGCCATTAAGATGCGATATCAAAACTATGCTAAAGCAGGGTTAGACCAAATGATTATGGATCTTATGCCTGCTGCTAAACGCGTTGCAGAAAAATTAAGCGACAACACAGTTGACCAAAGTATAGGTGCTTTGGTGCAAGCAACTTTGGACTATGAAAATATCATGACTCCTACGGTAGCAGATGACCAACAGCAAGCATTGCAAAAGCGGAATAAGGACATTCAAAAAGCCAAAGACGATGGATGGATTGTGGCAGGCTCCTATTATCGAATGATTGCAGATTTTGGTATAGGGAAATCAGGCTCTAAATATCAGCCTGACATGCCAAACAAGGGCATTCTAACCTTCATAGGTTCGAACCAAAAAGAGGTGGAGAATAAACTAAAAGAAGCTGGTATTGGAGATATTGTAATAAGCGAAGATGCTTCGTTCTTGCCAAAATTAGCCGAATCATTATCACAAGGAGTCATGATGGCACGCTTTTATTTAGGCTCAAAGGTAGTACCAGGTCAACCGACCGCAGCGGTGACTACTGCCTACAAAAAACTTGCTGATCTTTACGAAAGTAACAGTAATGAGATTGGTGGAGGCAAAAATACTCGTGTCATGGATGCCCAGGCGTTAGATAAGGACATGCAAAAAAATTGGAAATCAAAAATTAATGATAGTACAAGGCAGTTATCTGCCACTTCATGGGTTGGAGGAATACTAGTAGGTGCAATGAGCACGGCTGTTTTCGACACCCTACGGCTGGTAGCCCATGATGATTGGATGGAGATGGTGAATAACACGGAACGGGATGGTATATCAAAAATACAGCGAATGGGTCGACAGATGATTAACCGCGCTATCGGTTTATGGACTGTGGGACTAACCATACCAGCTATCCCTACAATGGTTGCAAATGGGGTTGCCATCGGTGCTGCTCCTTTTTCTGCTATGGGCGCAAGTGTCGGGGTAGGGTTAGCTGCAATAGCTAGTTTGGAAGCAATCCAAGTTGGGGTGAAAGCTATTTCCCCCTTGCTGAATATGGTAGCGTCTGCATTATTTACTAATGGAATGGTTTTATCGGTATACATACCACTGATTCCATTCTTAGTGTTTACCTTCGCGGCAATCGGGTGGCTGATTTCTGTATTGGAAGCGATGGTAGCTGCGCCATTAGTGGCATTGGGGATTACTCATCCTGAAGGGCATGACTTAATGGGTAAAGCAGAACAGGCTACTATGTTGCTTCTGTCTGTGTTCTTAAGGCCAATTTTAATGATTATTGGTTTCATGGCGGCGATTTTACTCTCGTGGGTTGCCATTAAGGTAGTCAATCTTGGATTTGGTTATACAATTGAAAGAAATGGAATTTTAAGAGATGGCCTATTTGCTATAACTGAAATAATAGGTGTACTTGTGGCATACACGGTCATTATGATTACAGTACTTAACACATGCTTTAGTCTTATCCATGTTATACCACAGAAAGTAATGAACTGGATTGGCTTACATCCAGAAGCTTCAAATGTGGAAGGCATGTTGCATGAAGCTAAAGGGGCAGTTCATGGTGCTGGCCAAGCGGTTGGCCAAGGTGGGGGGCAGTTGCTTGATGGTGCTGGGTCTGAAGGCGCAGCACAACGTGGGGTTAAATCCTATACTAAACAAAAAAATGCGAAGGCAAAAAAAGAAGGGAATGGGGCAGCTACGCTTACGAAAGATTCCTAAATTATTTGGCATTCCGAGAAGGGGCAACAGCCCCTTCCTTTCACTTATGGATGAGGCTGAGCTGGCCTCCTGTCAATACGCCCAGCCTCATCCATAACGTTTGTAGTCGTTCTCGAAACCCCGCTGCATTGACCGCATATCTTTATACACAATTATATAATTTTGCTATTTTACTTATTAAAGATATAAAAAATTACTCACTCGTAGTGCTGAGGAATGGATCCCGCGATCAAGTCGCGGGAATTCGGTCCAGTTCGAAA
>JBAUEV010000128.1:0-11904 GCA_049678805.1 Gammaproteobacteria bacterium | reverse complement strand
GTCATGCGCATCGGGTTGACCATCGGCTATAATTTCACCTTTTTCAACATTTTCTCCTTCAAAGACAGCCACATGACGCCACTTAGGTATAAGCTCTTCATGCACTTGGTTATCTGCTCCGGTAATAATTAGCCGACGTTTATCTTTCGTTTCTTTACCAAAACTCACAACCCCTGAAATTTCTGCCAAGATACCTGCATCTTTAGGCCTTCTTGCTTCAAATAAATCCGCTACACGAGGTAAACCCCCTGTAATATCACGCGTTTTAGTTGTTTCTTGCAGAATACGCGCAATGACGTCGCCGACACCCACTTTTGCACCATCTTCTACGGTTACAACTGCGCCATTGGGTAGGAAATAATGAGCGGGAACATTGGTACCCGACAAAAATAAATCTGCGCCTTTTTGGTTAAGCAGTTTCACCATTGGGCGTAATTCTTTGCCAGTTGCTGAACGTTGTTTGGGATTGGTTACTACTACACTGCTTAAACCCGTCACTTCATCGGTTTGGCGATTCATGGTAACGCCATCGATAAGGTCAACGTAATGCAAATAGCCCGCCACTTCGGTAATAATCGGGTGAGTATGCGGATCCCATTGTGCAACCACTTGCCCTGGTGTAACTGAGGCACCTTCTTTTACAGATAGCACAGCGCCATAAGGTATTTTATATCGTTCACGTTCACGTCCGTGTTGGTCAACCACAACCAACTCACCGGAACGTGAAACAGCAACTAAATTACCACTAGCATGCTTGACTGTTTTGAGATTGTTGAGCTTGATAGTACCTTTTGATTTAACTTGTACATTATTAGCAACCGTAGCACGCGAAGCAGCGCCACCAATGTGGAAGGTACGCATGGTTAACTGAGTGCCTGGTTCACCAATGGATTGCGCAGCCATAACGCCTACCGCTTCACCAATGTTGACCGTATAGCCACGCGCGAGATCACGGCCATAGCATTTAGCACATACACCTCGCCGCGATTGGCAAGTAATAACCGAACGTACTTTGACACGATCAATATTACGCTCTTCGAGCATATCGACCAATTGTTCATCCAATAAAGTATTTTGTTCAACCAGTACTTTACCCGTTTCAACGTCGAGGATATCTTCTGCTGCAACACGCCCTAAAACACGTTCACGCAGCGGTTCTACGACATCACCACCTTCAATGTGCGAGGTGATGATTAAGCCATCTTCCGTGCCGCAATCTTCTTCAGTAACGACAACGTCTTGCGCCACGTCTACTAATCGCCGAGTGAGATATCCTGAATTAGCCGTTTTTAATGCGGTATCTGCTAACCCTTTACGCGCACCGTGAGTAGAATCAAAGTATTGTAATACGTTTAATCCTTCCCTAAAGTTGGCTGTAATAGGGGTTTCAATAATGGTGCCGTCAGGTCTGGCCATCAAACCACGCATACCTGCTAATTGGCGAATTTGTGGCGCTGAACCTCTTGCACCGGAATCGGCCATCATGTAAAGCGAATTGAAGGAATCTTGTGAGACTTTTTTCCCGTGGGCATCGGTTACCATTTCTTTAGAAAGCTGATTCATCATCGCTTTCGCTACTTGGTCGTTAGCATGTGACCAGATATCAATTACTTTGTTATAACGTTCGCCTTGCGTTACTAAACCAGAAGCATATTGTTTTTCAATCTCACCTACTTCATCTTCAGCTTGAGCAACAATTTTGGATTTTTCTTCTGGGATAATTAAATCGTCTATACCGATCGATACGCCTGATTTGGTTGCATAAGCAAATCCGGTATACATTAATTGATCGGCAAAAATAACGGTTTCTTTTAATCCTAAGCGCCGATAGCACGTGTTGACCAATTTGGAAATGCTTTTTTTGGTCATGGTTTGATTTATTAATTCAAATGGCAAGCCTTCGGGTAAAACTTTCCATAACAACACGCGCCCTACAGTGGTATCTACCAATCGGGTAACTTCATGTTCTTGGCCGGCTTCGTCCGTTGTAATTTCAGTAATGCGGCATTTGATTTTTGCTTGTAAATCGGCAGCGCCATTTTCATAGGCGCGATGCACTTCTGCTGCATCTGCCATGATCGCACCTTCGCCTTTTGCGTTAATTTTTTCGCGCGTCATATAGTAGAGCCCCAACACCACGTCTTGAGTAGGCACGATGATGGGCTCACCATTCGCTGGTGAAAGAATATTGTTGCTTGCCATCATCAAAGTGCGTGCTTCTAGTTGCGCTTCGAGAGTCAAGGGAATGTGCACAGCCATTTGGTCGCCGTCAAAGTCGGCGTTATAAGCGGTACAAACCAAGGGATGTAATTGAATCGCTTTACCTTCAATCAACACTGGTTCAAACGCTTGAATTCCCAAGCGGTGTAAAGTGGGCGCGCGGTTGAGTAACACGGGATGCTCGCGAATTACTTCTTCAAGAATATCCCAAACTTCAGGTGCTTCATGTTCTACCATTTTTTTGGCAGCTTTAATTGTGCTGGCCAAACCACGCCATTGTAATTTACTGAAAATAAATGGTTTGAAAAGTTCTAAAGCCATTTTTTTCGGTAAACCGCATTGATGTAAGCGCAAGGTGGGACCTACCACAATGACTGATCGTCCTGAGTAATCGACTCGCTTACCAAGCAAGTTTTGACGGAAGCGCCCTTGCTTACCTTTAATCATATCTGCTAATGATTTTAGCGGTCGTTTGTTACTGCCTGTTACTGTGCGGCCACGTCGTCCGTTATCCAATAAGGCATCATTGGCTTCTTGTAACATACGTTTTTCATTGCGAACGATGATTTCCGGAGCATTAAGTTCTAACAAACGTTTTAAACGATTATTACGATTAATCACGCGGCGATAAAGATCATTCAAATCAGAAGTTGCAAACCGTCCCCCATCCAATGGCACCAATGGCCTTAAATCGGGCGGTAAGACGGGCAATACAGTCATTATCATCCATTCAGGTTTATTGCCTGAAGCTAGAAACGCTTCCATTACTTTTAAGCGTTTAGCAAGTTTCTTGAGTTTGGTTTCTGAAGTAACGGTACTAATTTCTTCGCGTAGATTTTTTATTTCAGCCTCAAGATCAATGGCTTGTAGTAATTTTTGAATGGCCTCGGCACCCATGAGGGCTTGGAATTCGTCACCATGTTCTTCAACAGCGTCCAGATAAGCTTCTTCTGAAAGTAATTGGCCGCGTTCAAGTGTGGTAAGCCCAGGGTCTACTACCACGAAGGCTTCAAAATAAAGGACGCGCTCAATATCGCGCAGTGTCATATCAAGTAATAAGCCGATACGAGAAGGCAATGATTTGAGGAACCAAATATGCGCAACAGGACAAGCCAGTTCGATGTGTCCCATGCGTTCACGTCTTACACGCGCGAGAGTTACTTCGACACCGCATTTTTCACAAACGACACCGCGATGCTTCAATCTTTTATATTTGCCGCATAAACATTCGTAATCCTTAACAGGACCAAAAATCTTGGCGCAAAATAATCCATCACGCTCAGGTTTGAATGTACGATAATTGATGGTTTCAGGTTTTTTAACCTCACCAAATGACCATGAGCGGATTGTGTCAGGCGAAGCTAATCCAATGCGAATTGCATCAAATTCTTCAACCTGATCTTTTTTAAAAGGACTCAGAAAATCTGCCAACGCGATTCTCCCAATTTGCTAAAAGACTTACATTAAACTACCTAGTTCCCTTACTCGTTATTCACATTTCTGTAGGGGAAAATTTCACTTATAATAATTTTTATCCACATTTACAGAGGCTATTATTCATCTTCAAGTGTTATATCTATACCTAAAGAACGAATTTCTTTGACTAACACATTAAAGGATTCTGGCATACCTGCTTCCATGCGGTGATCGCCATCCACAATATTTTTGTACATTTTGGTTCGACCAGCGACGTCATCCGATTTGACAGTCAACATTTCTTGTAAGGTGTAAGCTGCTCCATACGCTTCTAGTGCCCATACTTCCATTTCACCAAAACGTTGTCCGCCAAATTGCGCTTTACCACCTAACGGTTGCTGAGTTACGAGGCTATAAGAACCTGTGGAACGAGCATGCATCTTTTCATCCACAAGGTGGTTGAGTTTTAACATGTACATGTAACCTACAGTCACTGGACGTGAGAACTGATCTCCAGTACGACCGTCATATAACCAAGTTTGCCCTGATTCAGGCAGATTGGCTAAATGAAGCATTTCTTTAATTTCTTTTTCTGAAGCACCATCAAACACTGGGGTAGCAAGAGGCACACCTTCACGTAAGTTTTGTGCAAGCGTATTAATTTCTGCATCGCTCAATGGATCTAAGTTCGCTTTTTGTCCACTCCCAAGATGGTAAACGGTGGTCAGGAATTTACGAATTTCATTGGTTTTACGATGTTCATCAAGCATACGACCAATTTTTAATCCTAGACCTTTCGCTGCCCAGCCTAAATGCGTTTCTAAAACTTGCCCCACATTCATACGAGATGGCACACCTAAAGGATTTAATACGATATCTACGGGTGTACCATCGGCCAAATAAGGCATATCCTCAACAGGTACAATGGTAGAAACCACACCTTTGTTACCATGTCGCCCTGCCATTTTGTCGCCTGGTTGAATGCGCCGTTTAACTGCCAAATAAACCTTAACAATCTTGATAACACCAGGCGCTAGATCGTCACCTTGAATGAGTTTTTTACGCTTAGCTTCCAATTTGGCACGATAATCTTTATCAAGTTGCTTAAGTTGGGTTTCAGCTATTTCTAATTTCTGTGATGCTTTATCATCGCGCAAACGAATATCAAACCATTTTGAACGCGACACACTGTCTAAATAAACCTTGGTGATACGCGTTCCAGCTTTAAGTCCTTTGGGTCCACCATTTGCTATTTTTTGGTTCAATAATTCGGCAGCACGCTGATAAATTGCATCTTCTAAAATGCGCATTTCGTCATGTAAATCTTTTTTGATGCGTTCAAGTTCCATCTGTTCAATTTCACGTGCACGTGCATCTTTTTCAACGCCTTCACGCGTGAACACTTGCACATCAATCACGGTACCGTTAGCCCCTGGAGGAACACGTAATGAACTGTCTTTTACATCAGAAGCTTTTTCACCAAAAATGGCACGCAATAATTTTTCTTCTGGAGTTAACTGGGTTTCGCCCTTAGGTGTTACCTTACCTACCAGAATATCGCCAGTATTGACTTCGGCGCCGATATAAACAATTCCTGATTCATCTAATTTTGATAATGCGCCTTCACCAATGTTAGGAATATCACCCGTAATTTCTTCAGGTCCTAACTTAGTATCACGTGCGACACACGTGAGCTCTTGAATATGGATACTCGTGAAACGATCTTCTTCCACCAGACGTTCAGAAATAAGTATTGAGTCTTCAAAGTTATAACCATTCCACGGCATAAACGCGACTAACAAATTTTGACCTAATGCTAACTCACCTAAATCGGTGGAAGGTCCATCTGCTAATACGTCATTTTTTTCAACTTTATCACCCACTTCAACTAACGGCCTTTGGTTAATACAGGTATTGTGGTTAGAGCGAATAAATTTAATTAAATTGTAAATATCAACTCCGGTATCATTTGCACCCATTTCATTTTCATTGGCTCTTACAACAATACGAGAGGCATCCACTGAATCCACTACGCCACCTCGACGTGCCGCCACTGCCACACCTGAATCAATGGCGACTGTACGCTCCAAACCAGTTCCTACTAATGGTTTTTCTGGACGGATCGTAGGCACTGCTTGGCGTTGCATGTTAGAGCCCATTAACGCACGGTTAGCATCGTCATGTTCCAAAAATGGAATCAACGAAGCTGCAACTGAAACAATTTGCCGCGGCGAAACGTCCATAAAATTAACTTTATCAGCCGTGGTTAACATAGAGTCACCTTTATAACGGCAAGATATGAGTTCGTCGGTCAGACGTCCATTTTTATCAATGTTGGTATTCGCCTGTGCGATATAATAATTTCCTTCTTCGATGGCCGACAAATATTCAAATTCATCGGTTATTTTGCCATCTACGACTTTACAATAGGGTGTTTCTAAAAAACCATATTCATTGGTTCTAGCAAATACTGCCAATGAGTTAATCAAACCAATATTGGGTCCTTCGGGTGTTTCAATAGGGCAAACACGACCATAATGGGTAGGATGAACATCACGCACCTCAAATCCTGCTCGTTCTCGAGTCAAACCGCCTGGCCCTAATGCAGACACCCGTCGTTTATGGGTAACCTCTGATAAAGGATTGTTTTGATCCATGAATTGAGAAAGTTGGCTGGAACCAAAAAACTCTTTAATGGCAGCAGAAACAGGTTTTGCATTGATAATGTCTTGTGGCATGAGAGTTTCTGCATCTGGCATGCTTAAGCGATCACGTACTGCGCGCTCCACACGAATCAAACCAACGCGGAATTGGTTTTCTACCAACTCACCTACACTACGTACTCGACGATTGCCGAGGTGGTCAATATCATCTACTTCACCACGACCATCACGAATATCTACGAGCAATTTTAATACTGCAATGATGTCTTCTTTAGAGAGCACGCCTGGCCCAGTAAGGTCATTGCGTCCTACCCGGCGATTGAACTTCATTCTTCCCACAGGCGATAAATCGTAGCGATCTTCCGAAAAGAATAAGCTATTGAATAAGTTTTCAGCAGCGTCTTTGGTTGGAGGTTCGCCAGGACGCATCACACGATAAATTTCCACTAATGCTTCTAGCGGATTCGTCGTAGAATCAAGACGCAAAGTGCTGGAAATGTAAGGACCTCGATCTAAATCATTGGTATACAAAGTAACAAATGATTTAATGCCTGCTTTTAATAATTTACTTAATAACTCGCTGGTAATTTCACTGTTTGCTTGAGCAATTATTTCGCCAGTTTCTTTGTCTATTATTGGTTTACCAATGACTTTACCATAAAGATATTCGGCAGGGACTTCAAGTTTATCGATATTGGCTTTTTCAAGTTGATGAATGTACCGGGTTGAAATTCGTCGCCCTTTTTCTACGATGATTTTACCACTTTTAGTAGTAATGTCTGTAAATGCAATTTCACCGCGCAACCGTTCAGGAACCAAATCCATGATAAATTTGTCTTTTTCGATGTGCAAAGTATTCATCTCAAAAAACATTTCTAGGATTTCTTCTGTGGTGTACCCTAATGCACGCAAAATCACGGTAGCTGGTAATTTACGGCGGCGATCAATGCGTACAAATAAGCAATCCTTAGGGTCAAATTCAAAATCGAGCCATGAACCACGATAAGGAATAACGCGAGCCGTGTATAGCAGTTTTCCAGACGAATGGGTTTTACCCTTATCATGTTCTACAAATACACCCGGCGAACGGTGTAATTGTGATACAACCACGCGTTCGGTACCATTGACAACGAAACTACCCGTTTCAGTCATCAACGGAATTTCTCCTAGATACACCTCTTGTTCTTTAATATCTTTTACGACGCGATTTTCATCACCGCCGTCTTTGTTGTAATAAATTAAATGAGCTTTTACTTTTAAAGGTGCAGCATAGGTCAAACCACGTGAACGACACTCTCTAACATCAAAAGCGGGTTCACCTAAGCTATAACTCACATAATCAAGCTGAGTGTCTCCTGAGTAACTCTCAATAGGAAACACTGATTTGAATGCCGCGTGCAACCCTACGTCACTCCGTTGTGCGGGTTCAACGTCGGTTTGCAAAAATTTACGATAAGACTTTATTTGAATATCAAGCAAAAAAGGTGTTTCTAACGTCGTAGCTCGTTTACCAAAATCCTTACGGATACGTTTTTTTTCGGTATACGAATAATCTACGGATGATTTGCGGGGTTTCGCAGCATTGGCCATGAGTGCTCCCAAATTACATCAAACAAAAAACAATAAAAGAACGACGAAAAGCTGGTATTCGCAATTGATTGCAATAATACCAGCTCTTTGGTTTTAAATTACTTGATTTCAGCGGTTGCGCCGGCTTCTTCAAGTTTTTTCTTGATTTTTTCAGCATCCGCTTTAGGAATACCTTCTTTTATCACTGCAGGCAGTGCTTCAACAAGGTCTTTAGCTTCCTTAAGCCCAAGTCCCGTTTCTTCACGGACAGCTTTGATAACAGCAATCTTATTGGCACCAAAGTTACTCATTGTTACTTTGAATTCGGTTTGTTCTACTGCTGGTGCAGCCCCGGCGGCGGGTGCTCCTCCTACTGCAGCTACTGCCACTGGCGCGGCCGCTGAGACACCGAATTTTTCTTCCATTGCTTTTACTAAATCGACCACTTGTAACACGCTCATTTCTGAAATGGCGCTTAAAATCTCTTCTTGTGACATAGAACCGGCCATAATACTCATTCTCCGAAAACGTTAAATTATACCATAACTTTGAAATTTTAGTCCGCTTGTTTTTTATCACGTACTGCTGCTACAGTGCGTGTCAACCTTGCATAAGGCTCTGCTAAAGTACGAACCAACTTGGTGATAGGCGCTATCATGACTCCTACTAACATACCTAATGCATGTTCACGGGTAGGTAGATCAGCAACTGTTTTAAGCTCTTTCGCATCCAACAAGCGGCCACCCATTGCAAGGGCTTTTACTTCCAGCTTTTCGTGGTCACGCACAAAATCACGTACCAAACGGGCTGCTGCTCCAGGGTCTTGCTGTGAAAATAACAACAGCATCGGCCCTATTAGAGCATCTTGCAAACAGGCAAAAGGAGTTTCCTGTACAGCGCGGCGAGCTAAAGTGTTGCGTACTACTCGCATATAAACCTCAGCTTGACGCGCTTTAACACGTAGCTCAGTCATTTCAGCAACAGTTAAGCCACGGTAATGCGCTGCTACTGCGGAAGTCGCAGCAGCTGCAACCACGGCTACTTCCTCTACAATCGCTTTTTTATCTTCAAGTTTCAGTACCACTCACTTCACCTCCAACTAATGGAAATTAACTGTAAACTACCAGTTACTCCATATTTCGTTTGGTGATCGTTTCAAGGAAAAACTCCAAGTCGCAATCACCGTCTGCGCAGGTTAGAAGTTTCTGATTAAGCACTAAACGACTTACAAACGTTTAGAGCACCTGCGGTCTTCGACGGCGAGCTAGTTATTCACTAACTTACCGCGAATTCTTTAAGCTCCTGACTAGTCAGGAGCTGAATTGTCTGTAATTACTATGCTCGTGGCACCCATCCCCTAGAGGGACCCACTGCCGCTACGCTCCGTAATTACACGACAATTCGGCTCCTCAAGAAGCTAACCCCAAATAACCTTAAGTATTCAAAGATGCCTGGTCAATCAAAAACCCAGGTCCCATCGTAGAAGAAACCGTAATTTTCTTTAAATAAATCCCTTTAGCAGTACTTGGTTTGGTCTTTCTGAGATCAGCAACCAGTGCTTCCAGATTCTCTTGTAATGCTTTAGGTTGAAAACTCGCTTTACCAATCGTGCAATGGACTATACCTGCTTTATCCGTACGATAGCGTACTTGTCCACCCTTAGCATTTTTCACTGCTTTGGCAACATCTGGCGTAACAGTGCCTACTTTGGGATTCGGCATTAAGCCGCGTGGCCCTAAAATTTGGCCAAGCGTTCCTACAATGCGCATCGCATCTGGTGTGGCAATAACGACATCAAAATTCAAATCACCGCCTTTAATGGCTTCAGCCAAATCTTCAAAACCTACTCGATCAGCACCAGCGGCTTTAGCATCATCGGCAGCTTTACCTTGGGTAAATACGGCTACTCGCACTTGCCGCCCAGTACCATTGGGCAATACTAATGCGCCACGTATTGTTTGCTCAGATTTACGTACATCCACGCCTAAATTAATGCTTACATCCACGCCTTCGTCAAACTTGGCAGTTGCGCATTCTTTTAAAAGTTGCAAAGCTTCTGTAATGATATAAATTTTATCTTGCTTTATTTTTGATTGGATGGCAGTCCATCGTTTCGATTTTCTTGGCATTTAGATACCCTCCACTTCAATACCCATGCTACGTGCTGTACCAGCAATGGTACGAACAGCGGCTTCTAAATCAGCGGCTGTCAGATCGGGGGTTTTAAGTTTGGCAATCTTTTCTAATTGTTTGCGAGTTGCTTTACCCACTTTCTTTGTATTAGGCGTTGCACTACCGGATTCAAGTCCCAATTCTTTCAACAATAAAACCGAAGCGGGCGGGGTTTTGGTAACAAATGTAAAACTACGATCGCTGTAAACAGTAATAATAACGGGGGTTACTAAGCCTTGTTCCATACCCTGGGTTTTAGCATTAAATTGCTTACAAAACTCCATAATATTGACACCTTGTTGGCCCAATGCGGGACCCACTGGCGGGCTGGGGTTGGCTTGTCCAGCTTTAATTTGTAATTTGACGTAACCTTGAACTTTTTTTGCCACAAACACTCCTCGGGTGCAAACGTCTTACGACTCCCCGTAGTATTAATACAGCTCCACTCAAATATGCTATCCTGATATAGGATAAAATTTTTATCTACTCCGTCATTGCGAGCGGAGTGAAGCAATCCAGATTTTCAAAATCTGTTTCTGGATTGCTTTGCCGCGCTTCGCTCGCAACCGCTACGCTTCCTCGCAATGACGGATTCCTATTATTTTGAGTTAAGCTTTCTCAACTTGCCCAAACTCCAGTTCGACTGGAGTTGAACGCCCAAAAATGAGTACTGAAACTCTTAAGCGACTTTTCTCGTAATTGACATCTTCTACTACACCATTGAAGTCGGCAAAAGGCCCATCAATAACCCGCACGACTTCGCCTGGTTCGAAAAGCACTTTAGGTCGTGGTTTATCTACACCTTCTTTAATCCGCTCTAAGATCACTTCCATATCTTTATCCGCAATCGGCATTGGCCGATCGCTTGTACCACCAATAAATCCTTTTACACGCGGAATACTTTTTACCAAATGCCAAGCTTCATCATCCATTATCACTTGAACAAACACATATCCGGGAAAAAATTTGCGCTCACTTTTGCGCTTTTGGCCTTTAAACATCTCCAACACTTTTTCTTTGGGGACGATAATTTGACCAAATTTTTCTTGTAGATTTCCTAAACGAATACGTTCCTGCAATGTTTCTGCTACATAGTTTTCAAACCCAGCAAACGCCTGGATCACGTACCACCGTTTGGATTTACTATACTCTTTATCTTTTTTTGACGAACTTGCCATAAATCATCCCCTTTGCCCAGCGAGCCAACTAGCTGCCCACAGTAACAAAGAATCTATTCCCCACAAAACCAATGCCATAACCACAACCAAAGCAACAATGAGCACCGTCGTTTGTATGGTTTCTTGTCGACTCGGCCATACAACTCGACGCAATTCAGCGCGTGCCTCTTTGGCAAAGGCGAACGCTGCTTTTCCTTGTTGTGTTTGCAACGCAATTACCGCAAGGATACTTACAAATACAATACCTATCGCTACTCGCAAGGACCAGGCAATTTGTAGATAATAGTAATTAGCACCGATACCAGCCGCTAACAAGATAACAATTAACACCCACAGCAGAGTGTCACGTTTTGAGCTCTTGGTATTATCATTTGCACTCATTTTTTATAACATTCAACAATTAAAATCCTTTGATACAAGTGGCAGGCCAGGAGGGCATCGAACCCCCAACCTGCGGTTTTGGAGACCGCCGCTCTGCCAATTGAGCTACTGGCCTAAGTATTTCCCCAGAGCCGCCTTAACATTGGGGTAGCAAATTTACAGGAGACTTATAAATTATTCAAGCACTTTCACGACGACACCGGCGCCCACTGTGCGTCCGCCCTCTCGAATCGCAAACCGTAACCCTTCTTCCATCGCGATCGGCGCTATTAATGTTATCACCATCTTGATGTTATCTCCCGGCA
>JBAUEV010000127.1:0-3667 GCA_049678805.1 Gammaproteobacteria bacterium | reverse complement strand
AGTCTCGCACGATGAGTAAAATTTTTGCGACTTTTCCCGATAGTTACAACACACCTGAATTAAAAATTTCTCTGCCTGACGATAAGAAATTTCAATTTATGCAACACTTTATTGAACAAGCTGTTTTTCCCGATGGAAAAATTACCAAAATTGATGGCTTGCGAGTAGATTTTCCTTTTGGTTTTGGTCTGATGCGACCGTCCAATACCACACCGTGTTTGGTATTGCGTTTTGAAGCGGATTCACCGAGTAACTTACAGCATATTCAACAGCTTTTTCAGCAACAGTTATTGGCACTTGATGCCGATTTGACATTGCCTTTTTAAGTTATTAAGTATGAAAAAATTATAGAATCGGTTACACTTAATAAAGTAGGTGGTCTTGCGTCAATTGTTTATATTTTTGTTAATAGCAGTAAAAAAAGGAAATGAAAAATTCCTTATCGAGATCAAATTCTCACGCAGCATGTGCTAAAAACGTACAAACTCTATCTTGGAAGGTACGATAGTACGAAGCAGAGACAGAAGCAGTATTCACCAGAATGACAAATGATAAAATTTCTTTGCGGTTGGTTTCTACATAACCCGCAAGTCCTGTTACGTGATTAATAGTCCCAGTTTTGGCGCGTACCCGCCGCAACATCCCTTTATTACCCATGCGATAACGCAAAGTACCGTCAACGCCTGAAAGAGGCAACGAGGATATAAAGGGCTGTCGAATATTATTATCATGGAAAGCGTAATGTAATAATTGCGACATTTCTTGGGGAGAAATTTGGTTATAGGGTGATAAACCGGAGCCATCTATAAGACGTGACCTGGTAAAATCAATGTGTGCGTTTTTCCCGAGAATTTGCATTAGAGCAAGTCGGCCAGTTTCCCAAGTCCCTTGGCCATATAAAGCAGAACCTAATTTCTTATAGAGTGCGCCAGCAATAATGTTATCGGATTTTTTTAACATTTGCCGTATTAAAACGGATAAAGGTGCTGAATCATGTTGAGCTAGCACAATTTGCCCAGGTGGTGTTTTTTGCAATCCAATTTTACCTGTTACCATCAGTCCTGCCCGCTGAAGTAAAGCACGTGTAACGAAGAGTCCATAAACCCGAGTATTGCGAATGGGGACACCAAAACCGACTGAACGAACATTGTGGCGTAAACAACCACTTAACTGAAAAGTATTATTATCATCTAGCCGTACACTCAACGTGCAACCACGGGTTTTGCGGGTTGAGGTTACGACAGCATTATTAAAAGTAACAAATTGGTTTGTTAAGCTATTTCTAATTACCGCACGTTGCCCTGGACGTCCAGGTGCCATCGTAAAGCCAAAACAATTCTTATTGATTAAAACGGCAGTAATAGGTGCTGCATAACAGAAATTCCGTTCTTCGTCCGACCAGCCGGGAGCAATACCCACCTCATCAAACAAAGTATCATCCACATAAACATTACCTTGAATCGTACGCACCCCAGATTTGGTTAAAGTATTTAATAGTTGCAACAAATCGTTATAGGTTAGAAGGGGATCACCATCAAATTTTAAATAAACATTACCATTTAAAACACCTTGATTGACGGTCGAGGTATTCGACAGTAATTGGGTTTTGAAGATGTAATTAGGGCCTAAATAAGATAAAGCTGCTACAGCAGTGAAATTCTTCATTGTACTGGCAGGCATGAAATAATTATTGACATTATATTGGTAAAGCATTCTGCCACTATTCATGGATTGGACTTGTACACCAATATCAGCATTTTTGTAGTGTGACAGAATTTCATTGATCCCGGCTTGAACATTTTCTGCGTATGTGGAAGTTATTATCCCCAGCAACAGGGACACAACGGCGGTTATCAAAAAACGACATCCATCATGGAAGAATTTTTTCATAGACTAACTATCCTTATTGAAGAACACTCCTGATTATTATTACAAACTAACCCCATATTTTGCTCGATAGATGCGAATTTTTTCTAATGTTTCGTTCATGCTTGGCTGAGCGCTAACGAATTCAAGCAACTGCTCCAACTGAATAATACTAAAAACAGGTACCTGATGGGTACGTTGAATTTCTTCAGCTGCGAGTAAGTTAGCTGTCATTCCGGCCTCTTGGCGATCAAGCGAGACCATAACGCCTACTAATGTAGCATCGGCATGACGAATAAGACTAATTGCTTCGCGCACCGCAGTTCCGGCGGCCATTACATCGTCAATGATAAATACTTGCTGGCCATGGAGGGGGGCTCCTACTAATACACCACCTTCCCCATGTCCTTTACTTTCTTTGCGATTGTAGCAAAAATCGACATTTTTTTTGTAATGCTGGACGAGAGCACTTGTTGTGGCGCAGACTAAAGGAATACCTTTGTAAGCAGGCCCGAACAATACGTCGAACTTAACACCTGTTTGTTGTAAAGCTGTTGCATAAAAATAGCCGATTTTATTCAGTGCTTCACCATCGTGGAATACCCCTAAATTAAAAAAATAAGGACTTTGTCGTCCTGATTTCAACGTAAAATCGCCAAATTTTAATGCGCCGTGCTGCAGAGCGAATTCGATAAACTGGCGTTGGTAGGTTTCCACAAATTGTTTGACCTCTTTTGTCCGATCTGCACTTAAGCTTGAGACTAGGCAGCAAGCTGTTTATGATGCGCATGCAAACTCTAGCAATTAACAAGGCTGGAGACAAGAGGAAGATACAGAGAACAGCTTTAGCATAAGAGCTCAAACATGCGCATTATTACCCTTAATCTTAACGGTATTCGTTCCGCACAACGCAAAGGTTTTTTTATTTGGTTGGCAAAGCAACGGGCTGATATCGTTTGCCTACAAGAAATTAAGGCGCAGCAAGAACAAATAAATCAAGAATTATTTTGTCCGCCGGGTTATTTTTGTTATTTTACTCAGGCTGAGAAAAAAGGATACAGCGGGGTGGGTATCTATTCACGCCATAAGCCCAAAAAAGTGATCTCGAAGCTAGGATTGGCGATTGCCGATCAGGAAGGGCGCTTTTTACAATTGGATTTTCCCTCATTAAGCGTAGTTTCGCTTTATATGCCTTCGGGTACCACCGGTGAGCATAGGCAAGCTATTAAATATAAATTTATGGCTTATTTTGAACATACCTTACAAAAAATGCGTGCTAGCAAGCGGCATTTTGTTATTTGTGGTGATTGGAATATTGCCCATAAGCAAATTGATTTAAAAAATTGGCGTGGTAATCAAAAACATTCTGGTTTTTTGCCGCGAGAGCGTGCTTGGTTGGATAAGGTGTTGGATGAGAAAGGCTGGATGGATGCTTTTCGGGTCGTGAATCAAAAGCCGGACCAATACACCTGGTGGTCTAATCGTGGTCAGGCATGGGCGAAGAATGTTGGGTGGCGCATTGATTATCAAATGATTACGCCGAATTTACGCGATAAGGTAAAAGCGGCCAGAATTTATAAAGAGCAACGTTTTTCCGATCATGCACCGTTGATTATGGATTATGATTGGGATATCACTTGAAAAAATAGAGATTAGCACCCATTAAACTCTGTACATGACAAAAGATTAAAAAGTTTTAGAATGCCATTGGAGTGCCGTTTTCAGACGAAACTGCATCCTGCGACCCCGTATCGAGTACGGGGCAGAATACATCCCTGTATTCTACGGTCTTCAAACGTCA
>JBAUEV010000126.1:0-8515 GCA_049678805.1 Gammaproteobacteria bacterium | reverse complement strand
CGCCAACGTTGCACTATCTCTAAAGAAGGTTGGGGATAGCTGGTTTTATCAATGCCCATAGGAATAACGCCGATCTTATCACAATAAGCCTTTAGATCATGACTGGAATCACTATAATTGCGCGATGTAACAATAATTTGATCTGCGGATGTGAGAAACCGTTTCATTACCGGCTTATAAATTTTTTTCAATAATCGCTGTTTTACTATATCACTATGATAAGTAACAACCGTTGGTTTATTAACTTTATGCCAAAGATGCAATAATTCTATAAAAGGCCAAGGAAAATGATAATGAATAATATCAGCTTGATTGATATGCTGTTTAAATTTACCCCAAAGCTTTACACTCATCGGACAAGAAGCAAAGTCTAAAGTAATTGGATAGCGAATAACTTTGGCATAGTCAAAATTATCCAACCTACTCCGGGGACTTAAGGTCAAAATAGTATTTTCATTACCTTGTTTGATAGTTTCACGACAAATATTTTGGATTCCCTGTTCCACACCACCAAAAGTGTCAGGAAGATAAGTTTTATAGAGATGAAGTACTTTCATACACTAAAGAAGTTTCTTATATACTTTTAACGTGTTCTCCGCACAATGTGCCCATGTCATTGTTTGAGCACGTTGATACCCCAGTTCCTTAAATCGGTCAGTCAACTCAGTATTTTGTATTAATTGCAACATACCATCGCGGATAGCTTCTGTATCAGTAGGATCCACTAATAATGCTGCATCATTAGCGATCTCGGTAATAGCGGCAATGTTGGACCCCAGTAGCGGCACTCGGGAGGCAAATGCTTCAAGTACAGGAATACCAAAACCCTCATAAAGTGAAGGATAAACTACCCCTCGAGCACATTGATAGAGTGCCCTGACCTCATTAGTTGGAACATAATCTAACCAATGTACCGTTTTGGTTTCCATTAACTTCTTAATCTTAATCATCAACTCACGGTTTTCCTGACAATCCCACCCTATCTTGCCTGCGATGACAAGAGGATGCTCTTGCTGGAGGGATTTAGGCAAACTACTAAATGCTTCTATAATACGCGCAACGTTTTTTTTAGGTTGTAATGTACCAACAAACAATAAATATTCGGCAGGTAAATGATACTTTTTTAGTACCTCATATTTTTCTTGGACAGATACTGGAAAAAACCATTCGTCACCAATCCCGTTGTACACTACCTTAATTCTGTCCGGAGATACTTTCCAGAAATCAACCATATCAGGTACCATCGCATGGCTAACAGTAATTATACAATCACTGTATCGAATTAACTTTTTAAGAACCCAATTTTTATAATCTCTTAGCCTTGTGGAAGAAAAATGTTTAAATCTCAATATCAAAGCATCATGCAAAGTAGCAACTGTTGGTGTTTTTTTTAATCTGAGGAAACGAAAATCTGTTGCATGATAGAGGTTAATATTTTTTTCAATTTTATGACATTCCAGGTTAGGCAGATTGAAAAATGCAGACAAACTTCCAGTGATAGCATACGGAATTAGCGCTTGATAAGGCGAATATTGGTCATTTCTTTTATCGAACCATTTTTTTAACGAAGCGCAACTATATCCAGCAACAGCAATATTTTGTTTTTGCAAATAATTTATTAGATTTTGCGTATAGACACCTATGCCATCCATTCGCCCCTGGGTTATTAAGGGATCAATCGTAGTTGTTGAAATACCGATACGCATTGTTACCTCTGCTCAAAATTCCAATTGGTAGTTAGTCATTTCACCCATTAGCACAGCTCGTATCCCAACCCTCACTTTCCCACACCCAGATGATTTATGAAATAATCAATATTTCCTTTACTAGGCAACGGAAAATCAATAAAATAACCGGCATGTTAGCGCACAGCCTCTTCCAAAACCACAACGAAATTTTATATTATATGTGATTTAACGGCGTTTAGCGAATTCTGGCAATAGTTTTGAGCAAATTATGAAAACAGTGATACTTGCAGGCGGTCGAGGCACGAGATTGAGTGAAGAAACTACGATACGTCCTAAGCCAATGGTTGAAATCGGTGGTAGACCTATTTTGTGGCACATTATGAAAATCTATTCTACTTATGGTTTTCATGATTTTATTATTTGCCTTGGCTACAAAGGCTATGCGATTAAAGAATATTTCGCTAATTACTTCCTGCATATGTCTAATGTCACATTAGACATGACTCAAAATCGCATGGAAGTTCATCAGAATTCGGCAGAACCTTGGCGTGTTACTCTTGTTGATACTGGCGAACATACTATGACCGGTGGTCGATTGAGATTAGTAAGGCCTTATCTAAACGAAAATGAAGATTTTTTCTTCACTTATGGCGATGGTTTGGCAAATATCAACGTTTCTGAGCTATTAGCTTTTCATAAAAAACATCAGCGACTAGCTACCGTTAGCGCCATTCAACCACCAGGACGTTTTGGCGCATTACATTTCGAAGATGAGAAAGTTACTGGCTTTAGAGAAAAACCTGAAGGCGATGGTGGTTGGATCAATGGCGGGTTTTTTGTGTTATCACCAAAAGTTATTGACTATATTGATAGCGAAGATACAATTTGGGAACAACAGCCTCTGGAAAAAATTGCTCGTAATCATCAGCTTTCTGCTTATTTTCATAAAGGTTTCTGGCAGCCTATGGATACCTTGCGAGAAAAAGACTATTTAGAAGAGCTCTGGGTGTCTGGTAAGGCGCCATGGAAAATGTGGTAACCGTGGTAAAATATGAATTCATTTTGGCATAATAAACGCGTTTTAGTTACCGGCCATACTGGTTTTAAAGGAAGTTGGCTAACTCAATGGTTAAAATTGCTGGGGGCAGAAATAATTGGTTTTGCCTTACCTCCGCCAACGGATCTTAATTTATTCAATGTTGCAGGTATTGCTCAAAACACTATCAGTTTAACTGGAGACATTCGAAACTATCTGGAAATTTTAGAAGTAATCAAGAAATATCAACCTTCTATCGTTTTTCATCTTGCGGCACAACCTCTAGTGCGTCATTCTTATCTACAACCTTTAGAAACCTACGCCACTAATGTCATGGGCACTCTTCATCTTTTTGAAGCTATCCGCCAGTCTAAAAAAGAGTGCACCATTATTAACGTTACATCCGATAAATGTTATGAAAATAAAGAATGGTTTTGGGGATATCGAGAAAATGAACCAATGGGTGGTTATGACCCCTACAGTAATAGTAAAGCTTGTGCTGAATTAGTAACTTCGGCTTATCGAAATTCTTTTTTTGATCCCATAAGTTTTTCCCAACACAAAATCTCACTTGCGTCTGCTCGATCCGGCAATGTGATAGGCGGAGGAGATTGGGCAACTGACCGACTGATCCCTGATATTATTCGGGCTTGTATAAACAATGTACCTGTAAGAATTCGTAACTCGCATTCAATTCGACCTTGGCAACATGTATTAGAGCCACTCGCCGGCTATCTCAAGCTAGCTCAAAAATTACACGAAGCTCCTATGATGTATGGTGAACCTTGGAACTTCGGACCTAATGATGACGACGCAAAACCCACTCAGTGGCTTGTTGAGCAAGTTTTATCTCTCTGGGGCGGAAGTAATTACTGGGAATCAGATAGCAGTGCATTACATGAAGCCACTTATCTCAAGCTGGATTGCGGCAAAGCCAAGACAAGACTGGGTTGGCAACCGATTTGGAATCTTGAGCGAGCACTTGTTGAAACAGTTAGGTGGTATAAAGCGTATTACCAGCAACAAGGTATAAATGAATTAATGTGCCATCAAATTCGCACTTATTCTGAACAAACAAAGTTAATGATGAACAAAGTTATAGCCCCCGTTGGAGAGGAGATTATTAAATGAGTAAAGAAAGTTTTCTTCATGTCCCTTATGGCAAAGCTGTTTATGGTGAAGAAGAAATAGAGAAAGTTATTTCGGTACTACGTTCCTCTACTCAAATGGGAAAACATGTGCGAGAAATGGAACAAGAAACTGCTGTTTTATTTAATAAAAAACATGGCATTATGGTAAATTCAGGATCTTCTGCGAATTATCTAACCATTGAAATTTTAAATTTACCAGCAGAGTCTGAGGTCATAACACCCATTTTAACTTTTTCAACAACCGTAGCACCATTAGTAAAAAATAATTTGATTCCTGCTTTTGTTGATGTAGAGCCAGGCACCTTCAACATAGATGCCAATCAAGTTGAAGCGATGATAACATCAAAAACCAAAGCATTAATGATCCCCAATTTATTAGGTAATCTTCCAGACTGGAAAAAACTCCGTGAAATCGCTGATCGGCATAACCTTGTTGTTATTGAAGATTCAGCAGATACTTTGGGCGCTACCATTGATGGCCTGCCCGTTGGCCGATTTAGCGATATAAGCACCACCAGTTTTTACGGATCACATGTTGTTACATGCGCAGGTAATGGCGGCATGCTATGCGTCAATGATGCACTACTTGCTAATCGCGCTAAACTATTACGCAGTTGGGGGCGCAGCTCATCGCTATTCATAGAATCGGAAGCCATCGAGAATCGTTTCAATGTAAAAATAGATGAAATCTCCTACGATGCAAAGTTTGTGTTTGAAGCACTTGGATATAATCTTGAGCCTTCAGAAATGGGTGCAGCTTTTGGTTTGGTCCAGCTAAGCAAACTTGATAAAAATATTAACCTTCGCGAAAAAGCCTTTAAACAACATATTGAATTTTTTGAGCAATATCAAGATTGGTTTATTTTACCTAAACAATTACCTAATTCTAAAACTGGCTGGCTGGCGTTTGCACTGACAGTTAAAGACTCCGCACCATTTAAAAGAACTGATTTACAGATTTTCCTTGAAAAACGCAATATTCAAACACGCACTGTATTCACAGGCAATATTTTGCGCCAACCAGGCTTTAAACACATTAAACATAAAAAATCGCCTAATGACTATCCCATTGCCGATCACGTTATGCGTGGTGGTATTCTTATTGCTTGTCATAACGGTTTGACTGAGCCGATGATTAAACATCTTCACGATTCTTTTGATTTGTTCGTCGAGACCCATGTCAAGAGCTCCACCAGCAAAACAACCGTGGTATCTTAATGACACTCAAAACCATTACAATTTTAATAACTGCCGCAACGGGTTATCTTGGAAGGCAAATTAGCTTTAAATTAGCTCGGGAAAATAAGTTTTGTAGAGATGGAGTATTTTTTTGCAAAAATGTTCGCCACTGAAATTTTACAAATTTCTGTATATCTCTAAAGTAGCTTCTGCGCATCGAGTCCAAGTCATCGTTTGAGCACGCTGGTATCCTTGCTCTATAAGCCGAGTGGTCAACTCTGTATTTTGCGTCAATTGCAACATACCGTGGGAAATGGCTTCTGTATCTAAAGGATTTACCAATAGCGCTGCGTCTCCAGCAACCTCAGTAATGGCAGCAATGTTAGACCCCAAGAGAGGGACGCGAGAAGCAAATGCTTCAAGTACAGGCATGCCAAATCCTTCACAAAGGGAAGGATAAACCACCATGCCTGCACATTGGTATAATGTTCTAATCTCACTGGCCGGCACATATTTTAACCAATGCGCTACCTTAGATGCTGTTAATTCTTTGATTTTTTCTATAATGGCATCACAGTCCCATCCAACCCGGCCAGCAATCACTAATGGATGATCCTTCTGAAATGATTGTGGTAAGCGGCAAAAAGCCTCCATAACGCGTATTAAATTTTTTCGCGGTTGCAGAGTTCCAATAAATAGTAAATAACCTGTTTGTAATTGATATTTACTTAACAGTTGCTGCTTTTCATGCTCTGTTACTGACTGAAACCATTCATTGCCAATTCCATTATGAATTACAGTTATACGTTCAGATGGCACTTTCCAATATTCAATCAAATCTACCACCATCGCTTGGCTCACAGTGATAATGCTGTCGGCATACCTTACCAATTTTTTCAGAACCCAAGTGGTATATTCCTTAAATTTTAATGAAGAAAAATCTTTGTTTTTTAAAAAAATTGCATCATGTAAAGTAACTACAGTAGGAATTTTTCTTAACTTCAAAAGTTGGTAATCCGTGACATGATAAAGGTTAATATTCTGGGTGATTTGGCGATGCTGTAAATGTTGTAAACCAAAAATTGCGGAGAGACTACTAGTAATACGCTGCGGCATTAAAACGCTGTTCAATGAGTGATAATTCTTATTACTCTTGAGCCACTCTTTTAAGCTCAAGCTGCTGTATCCAGAAATATTTACCCCCAGTTTCTGTAATTCAATTATCAAATTGCGGGTGTACATACCAATACCATCTTCACCTTCCTTCGCAAAGCAAGGGTCGATTGTTGTCGTTGAAATGCCAATGCGCATCTTTAAATTCAACCCAGATTATCAGTCGATTTGTCAAAAATGACCAAAGGTCTTTTTCTTACTTGGTGGTATATTCGCGCAATATATTCACCAATAATCCCTAAAAATAAAGCGTTTAAACTTAGTGAAAAGAGTATCAGCATAGTGGTAGTGGCAAATCCCGCAGGCCATTGGGCTTTAAAAAAAAAGTGTTTAACTGCATAAACGCAAATACCAACGAAAGTAATAAAAGAAATTACTAATCCAGTGTAAGTAGCAAAACGGAGTGGCGCTACCGATTGGCTAATAACTCCATCTACCGCCAATTCAAATAATTTTCGCAAGTTGAATTTACTTTTTCCGTAGGCTCTTTCTTTACGTTCATATGGTATACCAACCTGCTTAAAGCCAAAGCCTGCGATTAGACCTCTCAAATAAGGCCTATAATCATCAACTTGTTTTAATTGCTCAAGAATACAACGATCAATTAGTCTAAAATCTCCTGCATCGGGTGGCAAATGGTCTTCACTCAAAGTATTTATAAATCTATAAAAAATTTTTCGGCACCATTCCAACCAGCGGCTTTCTTCTCGTTTTTTGCGTATTCCGTAGACAACTTTTGCACCTTCTTCCCATTTTTTTACAAATTCAATCAACAATTCTGGGGGATCTTGTAAATCACAATCAAATACGATAGCCGCTTCTCCTTTTGCCTTCATTAGTCCAGCATATATTGATTTTTGGAAGCCGAAATTTCTTGAGAAACGATAAGCCACGAGACGCTTATCTTGTTTTGCAAGCTGCTCTAGGAGTTGATATGACTCATCTACACTACAGTTATCATTAAAAATAAATTCAAAATCATAACTACTAAGTTCATCCGCTATCTTACTAAGTGCACCATAACAATTAGGAATATTATCTTCCTCGTTTAATACAGGAACAATTATTGAAATAATCTGCTTTTTACTACTGGGATTCATTGCATTTTTTCCTTAATCAATATTTTATCAGCAGAAATTAACCGTTGTAATCCATCCTTAAGAGAAATCTTAGCCTTCCACCTTGGTAATAACTCACCAATTTGAGGAATCATGATTTCACGCTCTCGATAAGAACGACCACCAAAGAGAACAGGAACTTCTTTAGCTAACAAGGTACTATAAAGTTTGACGATTTCTTTAAGCGAAGTAAACACACCCGACGCTACAAAATACTTCTTATGAAAAGAAGTTTGCATTTTTTGTTCGTGAAGTAAAAAATGCGTTGTCACATAGGCCTCAACAACATCATCAATATAAATTAGATCCAACAATTGCCCTCCTGGTGAAAGATTTAATCGTTCCTCGTTCACTGCTGCGTTTATAAGCAGATTAAATATCTTTTTCCGAGTATCATTTGGGCCATATACATCAACTAGCTTAAGAGTGATTACTTTAAATTTATGAGCATGAACATAATAATCAATTACTGCTTCGAAGGCTTGCTTAGTAGCGGCATATAAATTTTGAGGGTTGTAATCTAAAGTATTATAATGCTGCGCATAACTCCCTGTGTTGACCAAGTAATAGCATGAGTTTTTTTTCATGGCTTCGAGAAGGTAAAGGCCGAATTGAATATTTGCCTCTACTAATTCTTCAACGTGGTCAGTGTGATCATAAAATGATGCTGTTGCGAGATGAAACACCGTATTGGGCCGCACCTCCCTTATAATATTGTTCAAAGTGGCATACTTATCGTCATATCTGTGAATATGCATTTTTGAAAAGCCATCAAAGCAATTCACATTGGACGTCAAACGAGCTATAAGGTGTACATTAAAACCTTTATTTACTAAACTCTTAGCAATATTTTGACCAATGTATCCCGTCGAGCCTGTAATCAACACTGGAGACATGTTTTCCCTTTTTAATAATCGATTAACCAGATGAGTTACTTGAATAAACCCTTGGTCATAAGCAGCTCGCAATTTGAGATAATCCTTGCGACCTTTTCAATAATGCTATTACCCAGTAGCTCCCTTACTTCCGCACTTATTCTTAGATATGGCATTTAAAGCATTAATTATTAAGAGTATGAGAAAACCTAATATAATTCTAGAATTTCCCGTAGAGTTTCCCTAAATCATGATAAAAGTTAATGAGTATTATAGGAAAATCACTACCCTTGTT
>JBAUEV010000125.1:0-7133 GCA_049678805.1 Gammaproteobacteria bacterium | reverse complement strand
CGATCCGATTGAGCTAGAGAACGCTCCAATTCTGCTTTCATATCAGGGAGTTCTTCGGCCAAAATGGTTAACATCTTTTTAGCCCAGTCAGGTTCGTTGTTAGCTAATTTGAGAGCTAATGGCCAATCAATCGTTAAGTAGTTATCTTTATTCTTGATATCCATATCTTCTCCTCCGCTATTTATTTTCGTCACGTTTCAATTTTATGAGTTGTTACAACCGCTTTTCGCAATTCTCCTGTATTATTTATACGCTTCAGTTGCTCAAAGGGAATGCACCTAACCTAAAAATAAAATGCTTAGAGTATCTTTACAAGAATTCTCTCTATTTTCAAACACTTCAATGATAACTGAAGAATGTTTGAATTTCCACGGCCTTGTAAAATTTTAAAGTCCACTTTCTGGTAGAAAGACAGGGCAAACGCATTTACTCTTCCTCACTCCCTACGTGGGCGACTTGTTCGCGTTGTTGCCTATTTCTTATAAATAAGATCGTTGGGTAAGAATGTCGAAACGACACTTACACGGCATTCTAAAAATAAGAAAAATGCAACTTTTGAAAACCTGGATTGCGTCGCTCCGCTCGCAATGATGGGTTTTTGTGGATACCGCGGACAAGCCGCGGCACGTTGGCGTAAGGGTGAGCGGTTACAGTTAATGCTGAGGAAAAGGATACAAAATCTCAGTCGACAGTTCTGGCTGCAAAGTGATATGGTCAATGCCAAAGTCTTCATGAAGGAGGTGTCTTAAATTGGCCATAACTGTTTGCCAAGATTTTAAATCCGTTATCTGAACATGCGCTGTGAGCATTACTCGACCCGATGTTAAAGTCCAAATATGCAAATCATGCAGTGCATGTACTTGTTCAACCGCTACCATTGCTTTGCCCACTTCTTCCATATCAATATGTGGAGGGACTCCTTCCATTAAAATTAATAACGATTCACGCAAAAGTTGTATGGTGGAGAATAAAATCAATAAGCAAACAAAAATAGAAAGAATGGGGTCAATCAAATGCCAGTGCGTAAAGTAAATCACTAAGCCTGCAACTAAAGCAGCAACAGAACCTAGTAAATCACTAATGACATGCAAAATAGCGGCTCGAATATTGAGGGTTCGCTCACCACGAGTTAATAGCCAGAATACTCCACCATTAACAATCAACCCTAAAATTGCCACGAATATGACGATTTTTGCCGCAACTTCTGATGGGTGCCGTAAACGCTCAATGGCTTCAGTAAAAATAATAATGACAACGAATACCATTAACATGCTGCTGACCCATGCTGCAATGACTTCAGCGCGGCCAAATCCATAGCTATGTTGATCGGAGGGAGGACGTCGCGCAATCCAAGCTGCAAATGCAGCAATACTTAACGCTAGAGCGTCTGATCCCATATGTCCTGCGTCGCTTAAGAGTACTAAGGATTTGGCCCACCAGCCGCTTATTGCTTCAATCCCAGCAAATAATAAGATGATAATGACTGCAAGAAGTAATAGATTTCTTGAGAGGTGCTCCGTACCGTGGGCATGGTTATGACCATTTCCATGCGTATGAGAATGTGAATGTTGATGAGCGTTCATAGTCGAATGTTAAAACCCTGCCGAATTGTCTCCCCTCCCTCCAAGGATGTTGTTGAGGAATTCCCTCGACTTACCAAGGAGAAGCGAATAATTCCCTCCCCCTGCAAGGGGGAGGGCTAGGGTGGGGGTGATTAAAATGCGCATTCGCAATTGTTACCTCATAAATTAAAGATGATTTAGTAGAGCACCCCCTCCTTAATCCTCCCGCAGGGGGAGGAAATTATTCAACAACATCCTTGCACTGGAAGGAAATAATTTGGATCAACCTTCCAACAATGTTGTTTGTTGTTGCTGCCGCCGCCAACCGAACAATATTTTATCGAATGCACTTTGTATCGTCATGCCGATTTTATCGCCTAAGGATTTTTTGAGGGTATAACAAACTTCATAAATATCTGCTTGTTCACTGGCTTTTAATAAATAATCATCACTTGTTTGTAATGTATCTATTAATTGATATTGCAATGCTCGAATTCCGTACCAATGCTCGCCAGTAGCAACCTCCTGAATATTGACCTTTGGCCGATTTTCAACCACAAAGTTTTTGAACAAGGTATGAGCGTCATCTACTTCTTCCTGAAATTTTTCTCGCCCTTTGACGGTATTTTCGCCAAATAAGCTTATAGTGCGCTTATATTCACCTGCAGTAATTTGTTCGAAATCAACATCATTTTTTTTCAACAAGCGATGAAAATTAGGTAATTGGGCAATAACACCGATAGAGCCGATAACGGCAAAAGGCGCAGCAATAATTTTATCGGCCACGCACGCCATCATATAACCCCCGCTGGCAGCCACTTGGTCAATCGTTATCGTTAAGGTTAACGCTCTCTGCTTGATTCGTTGTAATTGCGAAGCAGCAAGCCCATAGGCGTGCATCATGCCACCAGGGCTTTCTAACCGCACCACAACCTCATCCGAAGGGGTAGCCATGGTCAAAATAGCGGTAATTTCCTGGCGCAATGATTTAATAGCCGAAGCTTTAATATCACCTTTAAAATTAATAACAAAAATTTTTCTTTTTTGTTCAGTGGGTTGCGCTTTTTTAGCCAATTTTTCTTGTTTGCGAAGCTTTTTATATTGGTCTTTTTTTAAGATGACCTGACGCAAAATATTGCGCATTTTTTGGTACCTTTCATTAAGACTCTTAACATGGAGCCTTTCTTTACTTTTGCTCTTACTGGCCATTCCAATAGCAATAATCCCTAAAAACACTACCAAAATAGCAATTATACTTGTCAAAGTTTTGGCTAAAAATACCAAGTAATCAGCTAAAAAATGCATCATTATCGTCCAATCGTGTTGTTTCTAATCATCTTTGTTGAGCATTTTATGTGCGGCCTGGGTAAAAAGCAAACAAACTGGGGAGGACAACCCACAATGAGTGAGCTATACCTACTTTATGTAGATATGTAAATAACGATACATAAGTAGTTTCGCCAGTTAAGGAAAGGGGGGATAGTCATGCGTAAGCTCATTACTTTGCTTGTCGCCGTTTTATTGCTTTTACCTATTTCTGCATTTGCACGTTATAGCGAAAGGCTATGCGGCTCTCCAAATTTCCACTGCGTCCGAATCCATGGCGGTCAAACTTGGTATTCAGTATTTCCAAATGAAAGGCAACGTGATCTTGTTAAACGCCTTAATCGCATGAATACGTCGTTGCGACCTGGCATGGTAATTGCAGTGCCCAAAAACATTAATAGGGTTTCCGTGATGGATATATCACCATTCCCTGGCCATATTGCCCCACGAGGACGATCTACGGTTATTGTCTCATTAGGCTCATTAGCCTGGGGCGCTTATGATGGAGGTGGTAATTTAGTCAAATGGGGACCTGCTTCAGGTGGCAGAGGCTACTGTGCTGATGTCCATCGTCGTTGCCATACTCCAACAGGATCATTTGTTGTTACCGAAAAACGAGGTCCGGGGTGTTTTTCCACTAAATTCCCTGTCGGTAGAGGTGGTGCGCCTATGCCTTACTGCATGTTTTTCCATGGCGGTATGGCGTTACATGGTTCTCCAGAAGTACCAGGTTATAACGCCAGCCACGGGTGCATACGATTATTCGTAGAGGACGCGCGCTGGTTAAACCAAAGTTTTACCCGCAGTGGTGGAACGCGAGTTATTGTATTGCCTTCTTAACACTTCACATCAACCTGAACGGGTGGGCAAACGCAGCAATGTGCCCACCCTTTCTTCTTATTAAATACGACGATAACAACCCAGTACTTTCACATAGGAAGCAAATTCTTTAAGATTTTTCAACGCATTTTGAATATTCAAATCGCTTAACTGCCCAATGCAATCCACATAAAAATGATATTCCCACGGGTGTCCAATTAATGGGCGAGATTCAATTTTAGTCAGCTCAATATTGCGCAAAGCAAATACCGCTAAAGCACGATACAAAGAACCCGTACTATTTTCTAAGGCAAATACCAATGAAATTTTATCAGCGTCATCCGTTTCTAAATCAGTATTTGTCGCCTGTTTTATTAACAAAAATCGCGTGAAATTTTGTTTATCATCTTCAATGCCAGTTAAAATCACCTTAGCATGATAAATACTTGCAGCCGTAGCACTGGCAATTGCAGCCGCATCACGTGTTTGCGTCTCAACCAGTTGTTTAACACTGCCGGCGGTATCATAATTTACTACCGGCTGCAAATGTGGATGTTCAATAAAGAAACGTGAGCATTGTGCTAAAGCGACTGGATGTGAGTAAACACGTTTTACTTGTTCCAGAGAAACGTCCGGCAAGACAATTAAATTATGTACAATGCGCAAAAAAGTTTCGGCAACGATGATACAGGGTTGTTGCAATAACAAATCATAATTTTGGTAAATAGCACCAAATAATGAATTTTCAATAGGCACTATCGCATACTCTACGGCACTCGTAACTACCTTAGAGAAAATTTCATCGAACGTACGATAAGGCAATAATTCAATTTCTTTCCCTAAAAATTTATAAGCGGCCTCTGTGCTAAAAGCGCCTAATTCTCCTTGAAATGCTACGCGAGGATGAGTAAGAGTTTTTTTGCTGTTCACGTCGTTTTCCAATAAAATATTTTTCAATATGCTTTTTATCTAAAAAATTGAACATATAATCATATTACACTTTTCCTGCGTTATCGTAAAAAAGGGAAATAAAAATTTGACGTCACTCATTTTTTTAGCGTTATTTGTATCTGCTAGCTGTGATATAGCGAATCTCGCATCAAGCTTGTATAATCCATCATCATGTTAGAACATAGCTTTCAATCACTTGTTCACTTTTTACAAGTACACCCTCACTGGGGTGGAGTGATTACTTTTATAGTCTCGCTGATTGAATCGTTGGCTGTGATTGGCACTGTTGTACCTGGCTCAGTCACTATGACAGGTATTGGTGCCTTAGTAGGGGCAGGTGTGTTGTCAGGCCCTGCTACCTTTGCTTGGGCCATTGCCGGCGCCTATACAGGTGACTGCATAAGTTATTGGGTAGGTATTTATTATAATGAACGGCTACGCACGATGTGGCCGTTTAATAAACACCCTAAATGGCTAAAATTAGGTGAAGATTTTTTCCGCAAACACGGTGGAAAAGGCGTGGTTATTGGCCGTTTTGTTGGCCCTATCCGCAGTTTAATTCCCCTGATCGCTGGCCTATTAAAAATGCGGCCTGCTCGTTTTCTACCTTTTGCTTTGATCTCAGCCACATTGTGGGCAATTGTTTATATAGTACCTGGTATAATGTTAGGCGCACTCGCTTCAAAGCTACCACCCAAAGTTGCTACTCAATTTGTCCTTCTCTTCTTACTTGCTATTGCCTTGCTATGGGGACTGATTTGGTTAATAAAATATTTCATCGAAACTTGTTGGGGACAAATTGATCGTCTATTTATGAGTTTATGGAATTATCTCAACACCCATAAACGTTCTCACTGGTTTACTCAATTGTTACGCAATCCAGCACATGAAGAAGATCATCTCCAATTAGCCTTGGCGGTCGGCTTTATCATCACAAGTGTAATATTTTTATGGATTATGCTCGATGTATTAACACATGGCTTTTTAACACATCTCAATTTTCCTATCTTTAGTTTATTACAAAGCTTTAGATTAAAATTGCTCGATGAATTCGCGATTATCATGACAATTCTGGGCTATGTGAAGTTGTTGTTAATTATGGCTGTCGTATTACTCGTAATATTGCTCTTGCAAAGACACTTTTGGACTGCTTGGCATTGGCTGGGAATTACCTTAATCAGCGCAGCAACTACAGGTATTCTAAAAAAATTGGTTCATGAACCTCGCCCACCTTTAGTACAAGAAAGTATTCACACGGGTGCTTTTCCCAGCGGCCACGTTACATTAAGCACCGCCTTATTTGGATTTTTAGCAGTTATCATCGCCTATCATCTTCCAGCACAGCGCCGCGCATTACCCTATTGGTACACAACCATTTTAGTGGTTGCTATTGCATTCTCGCGAATTTATCTTGGCGCCCATTGGCTCACAGATATTTTAGGCGGTATTTTTCTAGGCCTTGCTTGCGTATTATTAGTTACACTTTCTTATCGCCGCCGCACGCCAAGTGCATTATCTCCGGTTAAATTTAGCATTATGATAGGTGTTTTATTCTTGCTTGCTTGGATAGGATTTGGCATTACCCATTTCAAATCTTTTAGGCAACAATTCAACCCACCGGTTCCAGTACAAATTATTCCCAGTTCAGTAACCTGGTGGAAACAAACACCTGGGGAATTGCCACTTTATCGTACTAATCGGACTGGTTCACCTTCACAACCACTTAACATTCAATGGTTAAGTTCATTATCAATGATTGAACAAGCATTAGCTCAGCAAGGCTGGCAAAACCAAGCACCCAATCCCAATTTGAATCGCACATTATTGCAACTTTCTAACAAGTCGTCTCTGGATCATTACCCATTGATGCCAGGTCTTTACCATAATCGCAATCCAGAATTACTGATGACTAAGGCAAATGGTAAAAATCAGCCTATTTTAATATTGCGCCTTTGGCAATCTGATGTTTTTGTGCAAAATGATAACCTTTCATTATGGATAGGAGAAATACAATATTATCTGCCACATCCTAAATTGCTACATATAGCGACTCATCAACAGAAAATTGAAGAATTGCAAAATACTATTGAAGCCCTAACACCTTATTTGAAAGATTTTCAGTGGCATATTATTGCAATACCTACTAATCAACAACCCTCACCCATTCAACATTTGCATTGGGATGGAAAAGTGTTATTGATTAAAGATAAAGAATTACCACTTCGTACTTCTGTGATTAAAAAATAATCATCTATTTAATTTAGTCGAACGTTAAAAACCTAAAAAACGCGTAATAACTCACTTCCCCCTCCGCCTACATACCGCGTTTTATGCGCAGTATCTAGTTTTTTTCGTCATTGCGAGGAGCGACGCGACACGGCAATCCAGGTTTTGAAGATGGATCAACTATGTTTGCACTAACATCAAATCTCGAATTTTAGCGTTAGCAATAACGATAATCTTACGCATTAATGC
>JBAUEV010000124.1:0-2702 GCA_049678805.1 Gammaproteobacteria bacterium | reverse complement strand
CAGTTTGCGCAATCCAGGATTTGCATTTTTCATTGCGAGCGAAAATTTTGTATCTGAAAAAGCAACTACGGCGCTTGTTCCTTACCTCGTAACCACATTTTTTCTGATGATTATTTGCACTTTATTATTGAAACAGTTCCATCGAAGGTTTTTATAATAATTTAGTCGAACGTTAAAAATCCGTCATTGCGACCCCGAGCGCTAGCGAAGTGGGAAGCAATCCAGCAAAATGTCGAATCGCTAAATTGGTCAAACGGGTCATCTGCTATTGAAGAATCTCTTGCCAGGGAATTACCTATACCGTTGAGTGCAACGTCAACAAACCTCGTTCACTTGCTCCCGCTGCCAACCAACGTACGCCACTTACTGTATTCAACGCATTGGGAAAAGCCATCCAAGGTTCAACACAGAAAAAAGGCTTATTAGATATGGTATAGCATTGCAAATAAGAAAATAAATTCGGGTCTTCCTGCCCTTCGGCGGTCATACGAATTACAAAACCATCCGGATAAATAAGTTGTGTTGTTTTATTATGCCCTAATTGCATTAATTGTTCGTTGATATCAGGATTGGTAATCGGCGTCGGCAAAACGGGTAACTCTCGCTCACCAATTAAATCTGTCAAACGATTGTTATAAACAAAACGCTTACTTGGCTCTAAATTCAGTAATACTTTTTCTTTGCCCGCACCAAATGCCGGAGTTAGAAAATACGGATGAAAACCAGCATAATAGGGCATGGGTTTATCACCGCAATTGATATAAGTTTGTTCACATGTTAATTTGCCTGGGCTAACCCGATAGGTTAAGCGAACTTCAAAGGCAAAGGGATAATGGGCAAGCGTTGTTTCATTATCAAATAATGCCAAGGTGATTTGGTCAGCATGTTCATTATCCAGCACTTGCCAAGTATTCCACCAACTCACACCGTGGATCGGCAAGTTATAAACATGCCCATCATACAAATAATTCCCTTCTTTGCCATTACGCTCAATACGTGCACAAATTGGAAATAAAAACGGCCAACCGCCAGGTAAATCAGGCAACTCACGTTGCCAAAAGAAATCGTGCAAGAACAATAATTCTCGTTCACCGTGTTGATCGGGCATAATTAACGAAGAACCAACTCCACCTTTCTCTGGCACAAAAGAAGCACGCGTTTTGCCATCAGCGGCACAGATCGTATAAACATCGAAATTATGTTGTATTGATTTTTTTGCCATTATTTCCCATTGAGATTTATTGCATATAAAAAAAGACTCTATTGTAACAACAATCAGATACGCTATTAGTGCTTAAGATTCACTGAACTTTTTAGCAATACCTTGCAAACCTATTAAGAAATCCATTGGCAACGGAAAAACGACCGTCGTACTTTTATCACTCGCCATATCCAACATCGTTTGCAGATAACGCAATTGAATCGCTTGTGGTTGTTGCGACAATACTTTCGCTGCTTGCATTAATTTTTCCGAAGCTTGTAATTCGCCTTCAGCATTGATGACCTTAGCACGCCGCTCACGTTCTGCTTCCGCTTGCCGTGCAATCGCGCGTATCATGCTTTCATCCAAATCAACGCGCTTAATTTCTACGTTACTCACTTTGATCCCCCACCCTTCCGTTTGTGCATCTAAAATACGTTGAATATCCGCATTTAAGCGCTCACGCTCTGATAACATTTCATCGAGCTCATGTTGGCCTAATACCGAACGCAAAGTGGTCTGTGCGAACTGGCTGGTCGCCTCTAAAAAATCTTCAACTTGAATAATCGCACGCTGCGGGTCAATAACCCGAAAATAAATAACCGCATTCACATGAACCGAAACGTTATCGTGTGAAATAACATCCTGTTTCGGCACGTCCATGACGACTGTACGTAACGACACACGCACCATCTGCTGAATAATCGGAATTACAATAATTAAACCAGGCCCCTTAACTCGCCAAAAACGCCCTAATGTAAAAATAACACCGCGTTCATATTCCCTTAAAACTTTTAGCGTGCTGAAAATCAAAATCAACACAATGGCTAATACAATATAAATACCTAGCGATGAAATCATAGTTAAATCTCCTCATTCAGTTTAACCCGTCATTGCGTGAGGCCGCTCACCCTTCGAGACGGCTGCTACGCAGCCTCCTCAGGGCGAACGGCAAATAAATTGAAACTCCGTTTACCATGAGACGGCTGCTACGCGGTCTCCTCAGGGCAAACGGCAAATAAGTTGAAACTCCTTTCACACTGAGACGGCTGCTACAAAACACTTTCTTTCTAAATTTAAGAAAGAGGTTGATTAACAGGCTCTACCACCAACGTTAACCCTTCTATCCCCACTACCCGGACTGATTGCCCTTGAGTCAGCGGTGTAGCAGAACGCACTTGCCACCATTCGCCCCGTAAATGAATACGCATATAACCTTGTTCGCTGGTAACCACTGCAATACTACCTAGCAACTCCTCACGGCCACTCACTATCGGACGAAAACGCGCTTTTAGTGCTAAATTGATAACCATCAGGAAAAAAGCAGCGGTTACAACGCCAACTGAAAAAATCAATGAGAGTGCAATTTGATAATTGCCTCCGCTTTTGTCCAATAACAAAATAGAACCGATAATAAAAGCGACCAAACCTCCAATGCCCAACGTCCCGAATGTTGGCAAAAAAGCTTCAGCTACCATAAAGGCAATGCCGAAAAGAATCA
>JBAUEV010000123.1:0-1637 GCA_049678805.1 Gammaproteobacteria bacterium | reverse complement strand
ATCATGCTATCGATCGTCTAAGGTTATAAGTTCGAATATTTAACCAGGTTAGTATAAAATTCGTGATTGCGCCATACTGTAAAGGAGGTAATATGCTAAGCCGTAACCCAGTACAACATAAGAATTTAACTGTTAAGGAACTTGTTGAGTATGCTTTAGCACATGGAGAAGCACAGCTTAGCTCCAATGGCGCTTTATGCGTTACCACCGGCAAGCGAACAGGCCGCTCGCCCAAAGATCGGTTTATTGTCCAGGATGAAATTACCACTAACACAGTGGATTGGGGCACCGTCAATCAACCATTTGCACCGGATAAATTTGCCGCTTTATGGCAACGCACCTTGGATTATTTGACTGAACGTGAAACATTTTTGGCAAATCTAGTCGTAGGCGCAGATGAGCGATATCAATTGCCCTTGACGGTGATTACCGAAACTGCTTGGCACAATCTCTTTGCTCACGATTTATTTATCCGTCCAGAACATCCCACGACTGCCTCCGCAGAAAAAGTTTGGACAATTTTAAATGCACCCGGATTTATTACGGAACCTCAACGTGATGGTACCAATAGTGATGGCGCGGTAATCCTGAATTTTAAAGAACGCAAAATTCTTATTTCCGGTATGCCCTATGCAGGTGAAATGAAAAAAGCCGTCTTTTCAGTATTAAATTTTCTGTTGCCGGCCCAAAATGTGTTACCGATGCACTGCTCGGCAAATGTGGGTAAAGCGAAGGATGTGGCATTATTTTTTGGTCTTTCCGGTACGGGTAAAACGACACTGTCATCGGATCCTGATCGTTATTTGATCGGCGATGATGAGCATGGCTGGAGCAAAGAAGGTATATTTAATTTTGAAGGCGGCTGTTATGCAAAATGTATTGATTTATCACACGAACGTGAGCCTGTGATATGGGATGCGATTCGTTATGGCGCGATTATGGAAAATGTCATACTTGACTCCAGCACCAAAGCACCGAAGTATAAAGATGACAAGCTGACGCAAAATACTCGTGCTGCTTACCCTCGCGAGCATGTGCCACTGCGTGTGGAAGCTAACCGCGCGGGTAACCCTAATGCGGTTATTTTCTTGACGTGCGATCTTTATGGGGTATTCCCACCCGTTGCTCTCCTGAGTAAAGAACAGGCAGCCTATCATTTTCTCAGCGGTTATACGGCACGTATGGGCAGTACTGAGTTAGGCGGTGAACCGGGTATCAGCCCCACGTTTAGCATTTGTTTCGGTGCGCCATTTTTTCCTCGACCTGCGAAAGTGTATGCCGAGTTATTGATGAAACGCATCGTTGAAACCGGCTGCCAAGTGTATTTGGTGAATACGGGTTGGACGGGTGGTGATTATCATAGTGGCAAACGCTTTTCGATTCCGACGACACGCGCAATCATTCATGCCATTTTAGATGGTGCTGTTTTAAAGGCTAAAACGATGGTGTTGCCGGGTTTTAATCTCACCATTCCAACTGAATTACCGGGTATTGATAGCCAGCTACTTAATCCTCCTATGGCTTGGAAAGACCCACACGCTTATGATGCGCAGGCTAAAATATTGATGGACAAATTTGCAGCGAATTTTAAGAAATTCGACGCGCCTGCTGCAGTTCGTGCAGCAGGTCCAGTGGAG
>JBAUEV010000122.1:0-6642 GCA_049678805.1 Gammaproteobacteria bacterium | reverse complement strand
ACGGTATTTCCTTCTGCCGCGGCCGTCCTGTCTCCGCCAACAATAGGCTTCGCCAATGACTTAACGCCGCTAGACGCGGCTACCGCGGGCTCGGCGGCTCGTGCTTCGCACTTCCCTGCCTTCTCGTAGGTATTATCAAAATTCAACGCCGACCATTCGCATGCTTTATAGTTAATAGGTAAGGTTTCAAGAAAAGAAATATCTTTTTTCAATCCTTCTGTGGTAAATAAATAAGGGGATGACGCTAGGGTCAACTTTTTTAATGCCTCATTATTCGGATTTTCAGCATAAATTTTTTGCCATCGCTCAACTTCTGCTAATGGATGCTTTTTCACATACTCCATAAATTTTTGTTGCCATGTTGAATTGGGTGCAGAATCCATTAGTATCAATCCAACTAGCTTTTTTTCTAAACCCGGTGTTGCAAGGGCATACATGCCCCCTGTTGAATGTGCTACTAATATGACATTCTCGAGTGCACCCACTGCTTCTAAGAGTGTCTCAAACCAGTGAGAGAAATACTGACCATCATCTGTTATTAAATTAGAACCGTCTCCAGGAAGATCAAGATGCCAAATGATCCCGGGAAGATATAAAATTTGTGTTAATTTATTTAACGATTCAGACCCTAATCCTGGGCCGCCAGGAAGAAACAGCCAATTATAATTTTCACCCCGTTCAACGCGAATAAATTCTAGTCTTGCTTTTAGTTTTGTCCATAGATAGTTTTTTTTCACAAGCGGTTACTTCTATTCTCTATATGGAAAATAAGGGGCTGGTGAAGTTCGTGATGGCTGCTGAGGTGGGCTACTCGGTGGTGTTGGTTGAATAGCGCTAGTTTGTACCGAGGTAGTTTGCGTTGTTGATTGTTGAGCTGCCGGCGGGAAACCTGTTGCAAATGGAACAGCCGGTGCAGCCGATGGTGGGGGGGGACCATTCGGTGGTTCCATTAGAGGAGCGTCTGGGTTTTCCGGTGGTCGAAACGACTGGAACGCCGAAGGGCTTTGTGCTACTTCAGGCCTCTGAGGTACTGCTGCTGGTGGTGGAAGCGAATCAAGTGTCGCATCAGCCATAAACAATATTCCTAGGGTACTGCCTGACTTTAATGTAACCGTTGGAGGCGTATTAAAAAAACTAGCAGTAGCAGCACCCAATTGCTGTCCAGCTTGACCCAAGGCTACCAGTGCTTTCTCGCCCGCACTTAATGATGCAGTAGTAACTGTAGAGCTAAAAATGGTATTTTGAATCTGTGAACCCGACTGCATGGTAACTTGGCCTAATCCACTAATGAAAGAAGATCCTAGAAGTGTGCCATACCGCAATAGATAATGGCTATTAACATTGCTGGCTAAAGCCGTTCTTGCCGTATTAGGATCAATCGCAACTGCACTAATGGTTTGGCTTGAAGCGGGAAATAGCGTTGGAATGGATATGGTATTAAAAGTTAATAACACTCTTTTATTTTCTCGTCGAAACGAGCCTAGTAATCTAGCACCTTTTAAGTCTAAGTTGTCAAAGCCTGAATTGCATCCATGTCCGCCGTTTTGGACAATAGTGGCTAATACTGGGCCTGGTTCATCACTATTCAAAGAGGTATCCAAGGTTGCAAATAAGATACAACCTGCCTTAATTAAAGGGCCACCTGCAGCCCCAGCAAGCCCTGCTTGAGCCCCCCCTTGTCCAGCTTTGCCACCTGCGGCACCTGCACCGACTGCCCCTGCAGCAAGTTCTGCAAGTGGTTTTCCTTCCACATATTGTTGTTGATTAGGAGGACTCCAACTGGCAAATAAATCCGCCACCTGCCCTTGCATGGTTTCTTGCATACGTTGAATGGTCTGTAAGCGTTCTTGCTCAGAAAGTTGGGCAGCTTGACGTTGTTGTAACTGATGCAATGCTTGTAAAGAAGCCTCTCCAGGAGTAGCGGGGATAGCTGTTAACTCCTGGGGTTGTGCAGGCATCACTATAGCTGCTGGAGTAACATTAGTAGGAAAATTCGCTGCTGGATAAGCAGCGGGGGCTACTACGCCCGCACGCGATATATCACCCTGGGTGAATCCAACAGATTCTAATTGATTAACCTGAAAACCTGCTGCCGCTAGCTCCCCAGGCTTGGCACCGGCATTGCGCAGATCATTGGCATCGAAACCAGCATTTTTTAAATCACTTACACTATATCCTGCACGCAGTAATTCACCGGCACTAAAACCAGCATCACGTAATTCTTGGGCTGTAAAACCTGCTAACCGCAATGCCTTAGCATCACATCCGCGATCACGCAGTTGTGATGCAGGAACTCCTTTTCTGCGCGCTTCTCTTAACGCCGTAACGCTACAATCTTTAGTTTTACTGATTGCTTTTACGTTGATTCCAGCAGCTGTGAGCTCATCAGCACTAAAACCAATTTGACTTAATTCACCTGCACTAAATCCAGCAGCTGCCAGTTCACCTGCTGTAAATCCGGCCTCTTTTAATTCAGCGGCTGAAAAACCTGCATCTTTTAATTCTTTGGCAGAAAAGCCCGCTGCTCGAAGTTCTTTAGCATTAAAACCGGCATTTAATAGTTCTCCTGCCGTATAACCTGCTGCTCGCAATGCGGCTGCATCACACCCTGAAGAGGCACGTATCTCTTCTGCGCGTACGCCCGCTCGACGAGCACGTTGCAATTCCTCGACACTGCATCCTATTTTTGTAGCTGCTGCCCCTGGAATCCCTGGAAGTTGTTGAGGGCCTTCACCTGCAATATAAGCACCCCGAGTAAGTGTGGCAATTGCTGATTTCTTCTCTCGAGCTGCTTCCTGAGCTGCGAGAATATCTGATTGCTGTACTCTTTTTACATATTCTTGTGAAGGGGTTCCTACTCCTGGTGTAGCACGAATGGAGGGCGGCCCACTTACCGCAGCAGCACCCACAGCTCCAGTCGGTTGACGAGTTTTTTTTAAGCCTAGCCAGCCAATCGCAAATCCTATAATAACGATGATTAAAACGACCACGATTAATACTCGGGTTTTGGAGTCTTTAAGTGCTGCACCTAAATTTTGTAATTTTCCTGCCATCTGATTTAATATCCTTCAATGGTCAATTTCACGACTTTGCCGTGATACGATGCCAGAATCAACGGTGCTGGCACCATTTCATAGGCATGAGTGCCATCAGCACTTGATAAAGTAGAAACCCAGCCGGGTGATAAAATAGTTAGGCGGGTACGCACATAAATTCTATTATTTAACAACCAAATATCGGCATCACCACCCGTTACATTAAGCTGTTTGCTTCCAGGGGGAGGAATGCCATCGAGTACATTCAACAAATAAGGACTTCCTACACCAGGTAGCCCAATTTGAGTGGGAATGGCATTAGGACCCAAACCAGGAATTCTTAAGTCAACGCGGTAATCCACAGCTTGTTGGCCAGGAATTAACGTTATCATTACAGGTGTATTTAAACCTTGCAGAATCACGGCAAGGTTTCCTACTTTATATTGCGTGATAGCTTGCACAAGTAAAGTATTACTTTCTTTGTCCCATACCACATTGAATGCTTTAGAGTCTCCTATACTATAAGCTTTAATTGGCCATGGTGCGCCAGTCGAATCTAAAAAAACCATCGAGGTAATAAAACCAGAAGTAAGCCGAATAACAGGTGGTGTTGCCCCTGGCGATAGATTAACTATTACTGAAGTAGATGTCGGTTTAGGCGGAGTTCCTGGATATTCCGCGGCTGCTCGTTGGTTAGCATCAAATAACAAATGCAAGGTGCGGATTTGTCCGGGCGACAAAGGTAATGCTGACTTAGCTATATTAGCAAATGCCTCATCACTCAAATTACTTCCTACATCTGCAACTGGTAACGGTTGAGGAGGTGGAGATGGAGGATTTACGGGTTGGGGAGCAGCGGAAGGCGTCGTCTGGGGAGCTGCAACCAATGTAGTATAAGGCGGCTGTGGGGGTGGTGCTGTTACAACTGGAGGTTGCGCTGTTATTTGCGCTGGTTGATTGTTAGCAGCTTGGTTAGCAATTTGTTGCAAATGTTGCAATTGCTGTTGCTGCAATTGAATTGCATAAGCGGTATTATCTGCAGCTTGTGCCCATGCGCAGCAACCGGGCAACAAAATGGTTAGTAGTATCCGTTTCATGCGAACTTATTAAGCTCCTCATACCCACGTGAGCAAATCAAACTTAGCTTTTTATCGGTTAGACAAAGGTCTTTCTGTCGCTATAAATTGTGCTATGGCAATACCCTTAGGCGTTTCTAAAGTAGAAACTCGCATAACAATCATATTTACTTCTAATGATTGAGGAATTTTCTCGCTTTGGCTTTCATAAGTTACTAACAAAGGAATACGTATTTTCCAAGCGTAACGACCATTGATAACACTTTGGTCGGTAATTACCGGGGCGCCTGTAGCTACTGCATTAGCAACTAATTTTTTAGAGGTGACGGTCTCTAAGATACGCGTTTTCTTAAGAGCTTCTTGGAATTGCTGCCAACCATCAGGAGTAAAGTATTCAGATGCAGCTTGCAAATCTTTACGATAATTGACAAAGTCAAAAGTATAAGCTGCAACAGCTGCTTGAGTAGCCCATTGCAATAACTCACTCTTTGAAACAACTGGTTGGGTTAATGGATAAAGAGGGGTGATTCTGCCATCAGCGCTGGTAGCAAAATATTGTGGCGTTGGGCGATGGGTAACAAGATAGCCAATAACAACACATAAAATCAAATTGATAATAACCATAATCAGCAGAAAGCTTAAAACCCGCCGATAATTATCACGGTAAAAATTATTGCGTAATCGTACTAATTCGTAAGCATCATCTGCCATAACGAGAACTTCCCACCCACGCTGCTATTAAATTTACTACTCAATATTATACCATATTGCACACCAGACTCGAAGCCAAATCTTTGCAGGGTTGTCTCAATAAAATAGTGGTTTAAAATCAGGAGAGAGATTGTTTTAAGGTTTCACTTTAAGGATTATTCGTTATATCCTGAAAGAAAACGGAACTGAATATCCACTCGCCGATTTGCCGCCCGCCCTGCACTATTGTTATTGCTAGCAATTGGTTCACTCGAACCACAGCCTATGTTATAAATCAAACGAGCATCCATCCCATAATCCACTAAGCAATCTGCCACTCGTCTTGACTGGCGCTCTGATAAAGTCCGGTTAAATGCTTCATTAGGGCAAAGATTGTCTGTATGGCCAGAGACTTTCATAATACCTGTTTGATAAGTTTGTAATAAACGAACCAAAGGGTCAATAATAGCTGAGGCATGAGGAGAAAAATTAGAAGAATGAGGATAAAAAAGTTTATCGCTAGGAAGGTCGACTAAAATCGTTTCACCCGTTTGGACAAATAGTACTCCTTGTGCCCGCAATGCCTGCATGCAGTCGAGTCTATATTGCCATAAGCTTGGTTTTAGTCGAGGGGAGTGTGCACAGCCGATCAGGAATAACAGGGCGATTACAACCCCTATACCGCCTAGCAGCTTGTTACGCATCGTAGGTGTTCCTGAAAATTGTTTACTAAATAGTCTACCTTATTGCACCTCTATATTCTATTGTCCTTATAACCAATCCTGAGGTAACAAAAATTCCTCATAAAGTCGAGCTTCTTCACTGCCAGGCGTAGGTTTCCAATCATAGTGCCAGGCAACTTCACTAGGCAAAGACACTAAAATAGATTCCGTGCGCCCAGCCGATTGTAAACCAAATAAAGTGCCTCGATCGTAAAGCAAATTAAATTCCACGTAACGACCACGGCGGTAACACTGAAATGCGCGTTGCTGTGTTCCATAAGGCATATCTTTGCGTCGTGCTAAAATGGGTTGATAGCCTAATAAGAAATGATCCCCCACGCTACGGGCTAACGCAAAACAATCTGTAAATTCCTCATGATTCCGATCATCAAAAAATAAGCCACCAATCCCACGGGGTTCATTACGATGTTTAAGAAAAAAATAATCATCCGCTTGTTTTTTAAAACGTGGGTAAAGATCAGCACCAAAAGGTTCACATGCTTTTTTAGCAATTTGATGCCAATGTTTGCAGTCTTCACGAAAACCATAATAAGGCGTTAAATCAAAACCACCACCAAACCACCAAGCGGGTTCAAGGCCAGGTTTTTCAGCAATAAAAAATCGGATATTCATATGCGCAGTGGGTGCGTAGGGATTACGTGGATGAATAATGGCTGAAGTTCCCATTGCTTGATAACGACGTTCTGCTAATTCTGGACGTTGTTGAGTGGCTGAGAGGGGTAAGCATTGACCAGCCACATAAGAAAAATTAATGCCTGCCTTTTCAATATAAACTCCATCGCTAATAACACAGGTGCGGCCACCCCCCCCCTCTTTGCGTTGCCAGTCGTCTTGACGCAAAGCTGCTTGTGAGTCTTCTTGCTGCAACATTTGAATAATGCTACTTTGCAAAGATAACAAATAATCTTTTATTGCTTGGATGTCTGGCAGTTTAATCATAATCTAGTACTACTTTCATTGGCGTTGTTGCAGACTTTGTCCTTCAGGCGACGTACCCGAATCCCCGCGGCATTGACCGCAAAAATACTCGAATACCCGCGGCATTGACCGCAAAAATACTCGAATCCCCGCGGCATTGACCGCAAAAATACTCGAATC
>JBAUEV010000121.1:0-8384 GCA_049678805.1 Gammaproteobacteria bacterium | reverse complement strand
TTGATGAACACCCTTTTTATCACAATCCTATAGAGCCTACTTACCGTTCACGCATGAATGTAATTTTCAAATTGGCTAATGAAAAATTAGATACTGTATTTCTTGCTCAAGCTAAGGAAGCTGGTTTAACGGGGCTTAAGGGACATGTCTTATTAGGTGGGATGCGTGCAAGTATTTACAATGCGATGCCTGAACAAGGGGTGGATGCTTTAATTTCATTTATGAAAAATTTTTCTCAAAAACAAGGTTAAATTGAAAATAATTATAAAAAAATGGGGAGAAAATATGAAGCCAAGCGTTAAAATCTTAGCTGGTTTCTTGAATGCTAATTTTAATTCATGGATTGAAAAACGATATCATAATTCGTTTGACGATAAAAAGAATGTTATAAATGAAATTAATATTATCTTCAAATTACGTTTCCAAATTGATTTGTTTCAAAATACCTCAGACAATTCTAGTTTAATTCGGTGTATCAGTGAGCTTTTAGAAAATAACTCACGAAGAAAGCATTTTTGTAAACTAATGAATGATACGTTAAAAGAAATTTATAAATGGGAAGTAGGTGCCGAAAGAAAAAAAATAAGTTACGCACAATGGTTGGATGATAAGCTTCCGAAGAATCTTGTCGTTGATGATGAGAATGGTTATGGCACTGAGCTTTGTAGCACTGATGATGAGAATGAGGATAGGAATAGTTTTAAGAAATAAATCCACTCTTGCTTGCAGAAGATAGTATGAATAATATTACTTTTAAAATTCAACCGAGTTCTACGCTCCACGGCGAAGCTCAAGTTCCGGGTGACAAATCCATTTCACACCGCGTTATTATGCTAGGATCGTTAGCGAAAGGCATAACCCAGGTACGAGGATTTTTAGCCGGCGAAGATTGCCTAGCAACACTGCATGCGTTTAAAGAAATGGGCGTAACCATCGAGCAACTTGCAGCCGATCAAGTTAATATCCAAGGGGTTGGTTTATACGGCTTACAACCACCTAACAAACCTCTAGACCTTGGTAATGCTGGTACGGCTATACGCTTACTTGCAGGCATTATGGCCGCACAAACGTTTGACAGTGTGTTAACAGGTGATGAATCATTACGTAAACGGCCAATGGCACGCATTATGCAGCCACTCAGTCAAATGGGCGCACGAATTACTGCACAAACTGATGGAGTACCACCTTTACACATTCGTGGTGGACAACGGTTGCATGGCATCCGTTATAATTTACCGGTTGCGAGCGCCCAAGTGAAATCCTGCTTACTCCTAGCAGGATTATATGCAGAAGGCGAAACAAGTATTATCGAACCCGCACCCACTCGCGATCATACTGAACGTATGTTAACTACGTTTAGTTATCCAGTGCGTTCTTATAATCGTACTATTAGTTTGGAAGGAGGCGGTGAATTACGAGGAATGATGCTTGAAATACCGGCTGATATTTCTTCAGCTGCTTTCTTTATGGTGGGTGCTAGTATTACACCTGGTTCAGAGGTGTTATTAAAACAAGTAGGCATAAATCCCAAGCGCATAGGTGTGATTAATATTTTGCGCTTGATGGGCGCTGATATTGCATTCCTGAATGAAAAAATGTTGGGTGCTGAACCCGTTGCTGATATTCAGGTCCGTGCTGCACCATTACACGGTATTGATATTCCCTTAGATCAAGTGCCTTTAGCCATTGATGAATTTCCAGTGTTATTTATAGCTGCTGCTTGTGCTAAAGGCACTACGGTGCTGCGGGGTGCAGAAGAATTACGTGTGAAAGAAAGTGATCGCATTCATACGATGGTAGTGGGTTTGAAAAAGCTAGGCATTAAAGCGCGTTCACAACCGGATGGAATAGTGATTAACGGCGGAATACTCACGGGTGGTGAAGTGGATAGTTTTGGCGATCACCGCATTGCGATGGCTTTTGCAATGGCGGGTTTAGTTGCACGGGATACAATTACTATTTTTAATTGCATAAATGTAAATACATCGTTTCCAAATTTTGTTTCATTAGCCAAGCAATTAGGGATGGCCATTGAGACGAGCAACTTAGATAAGGTGTAGCGAAATCCAATAGGAAAAAACTCAGTCACTTGCGGTCGAGTTTTTTATAATAAACTAAAACGAGGGGAAATGAATATGCAGCTAACTGAAGCATTAGCAAAGGATTTGGAATACAAGACAAATGATAATTCCAATAATTTCGCCATGGCGGGAATGGTAATTGGGATTTTTTTAATGGCGTGGGGTGTGTACAATATATACAAGCTACCCGATGCAGGTAATCGTGTAAACAATTTTGGAGCTCTTTGTGCAGCTCGTGTCAACGGTTTTTTCGCTCGGAGGGATGCTTCACGTACCCTTCAGACCTTGAGCGATCAATCTAATTTCTTGCCAAATCAAGCAGAAGTTCCAATTCTTAAACTTCAAAATGATAATGATGTTAATGTCATCGACATTCCCAGCGCTGCTGAGCCAGATACATCCAGCTTAATATCTAAGACTATTTGAATTGGTTCAGTCGCAAGTTTCCTTGCAAAGTGGGGTTCTAGCGCTTCGTCCAGGCTATTCGCTTTTTTCGCTACAGCGCTATTGATTTTTATTAAAGAAATGAGTACCGCTTTTTCAGTTATTCCTGTAGATATTTTTTTAAAAAGCGGTTCTATAATGGCCGCTGATGATTTTTTAAGGAAGCTCTCAATGAAACGTACTATTCCAACGCCACACGACCATTTTTTTCGAGCCGCCATGAGTCGCCAAGAAGTAGCAAAAGCCTTTTTTGAAACTCACTTACCTGCCCACATTCTCAAACGGGTTGATCTTAAAACACTTACCCTGCGCAAAGAGAGCTTCATTGATGAAGAACTCAAGGAAGCCATTAGCGATCTATTGTTCTCTGTCAATTTTAATCAACATTTAGGTTATCTCTATTTGCTGGTTGAGCATCGGAGCATCCCTTGGCGTTGGTTACCGCTGAAAGTGCTTCAATACCTTATTAGCGCCCTAGAGAATCATCGTAAAGAAACACGCAGTCAGCATTTGCCGATTATAGTTCCTCTTGTGTTTTATCATGGCGAGAAAACCCCCTACACAGAACCTACTGAATTATTAAACCTATTCGATGATCCCGCAGGCATCATGAAAGACATTGTATCCAGCCGGTTTCATTTGGTAGACATTGGGCAGATGCCGGATGAAGCGCTGAAAGAAAAAGCCTGGTTAAATGTGTTACAATTCTGTTCGAAGCATGCATTTGCCAGGGACTTGCTGGCTTATATGCCACAGATCATTACTCTTTGGCAGGAGCTAACGGCAAAAGGTGAAGAAGATTATATTTTAGAATCACTTAATTATTTGTTAAATGCTGGGAAAATATCGGACAAGAGAAGATTTATCAAGATGATTCAAGAAGGTTTACCTTCTAAAATTGGAGATCGTATTATGAATATCGCACAGCAATTTAGAGAAGAAGGCAGAGAAGAAGGTAGAGAGCAAGGCAGAGAACAGGGTAGAATAGAAGGTCTTATCGAAGCCCAAAAAAATATTGCCCGGCGCTCGCTAAAAAGTCGATTGGACATTAAAGTAGTTGCTCAATTAACGGGTTTGTCTATCGAGGCAGTTCAAGCAATAGCGAATGAACTTAAACAAGAGCAGCATTAAAAATGCTTGCAAAAACTTATTCCACTAATTGAAATAAGTTCTGTCCTGTCATTTCCGTAGGTACTGGCAAATTCATTAAATGCAGTAATGTAGGTGCAATATCGTAAAGCCTGCCAAGTGACGTAGTAGGAACGGCTTTGCGTCCTACATATAAACAAGGCACCGGTAATTCAGTGTGCGCAGTATGAGGTTGATTATTATCAGTGTTAAACATCAGTTCGGCATTGCCGTGGTCAGAGGTAATAATTGTTTCACCACCCACTTCATGCAAGGCTTCAATCACCCGTTTTAAACATGTATCAATGGTTTCAACTGCTTTCACAGTGGCTTTAAAATCACCCGTATGACCCACCATATCCGGATTGGCATAATTACAAATGATGGCGTCGTATTGCTTGCTACGAATAGCTGTTACCAAACGGTCAGTGAGTTCTGTAGCACTCATCTCCGGTTGTAAATCATAGGTAGCCACTTTGGGTGAAGAAACAAGAATACGATCTTCACCAGGAAAAACCTCTTCTCGGCCCCCGTTAAAAAAGTAGGTAACGTGAGCATATTTCTCTGTTTCGGCAATGCGTAATTGCTTATAACCAAGACGCGCCAGGTATTCACCAAAAACATTCGTTAAAGATTGGAGTGAGTAAGCAACTTGGGTTTTAAGATCAGCTGAATATTCAGTCAAACTGACATACGCTGCTAAATGAGGACGTTTGCTGCGCGTAAAACCTTGGAAATTTGGGTCTATAAAAGCACGTGTTAACTGGCGGACGCGGTCGGCACGAAAATTCATAAAAATAACGACATCGCCATCGTTCACTGTAATCGCAGGATCACCAATGACAGTAGGCTTGACGAATTCGTCCGTTTCATTGCGTTCATAAGCCATTTGCAAGCCACTGCGAGCATTGGGTGCGTGGTAATTTGCTTTCCCAAGCGTAAGCAAGTCATAAGCTTGTTGAGTACGTTCCCATCGTTGATCGCGATCCATTGCGTAATAACGTCCGATAATTGTGGCAATGCGGCCACAGCCTAAGGTATGCAATTTTTCTTCCATTTTAGCAAGAGAACTCATAGCTGATTTAGGTGGTACGTCACGGCCATCTAAAAAAGCATGCACATACACTTTTTTCGCACCATGTCGTGCAGCAAGCTCTACCATTGGAATAATATGCCGTTCGTGGCTATGCACGCCACCGCGTGATAATAAACCAAAAATATGAATGGCTTTATCTGTTTTTATGGCTTGTTCTACCGCATGGGTAAGCGTGGGGTTTTTGAAAAAATCGCCATTTTCGATGGAGATATCAATGCGGCGCAAATCCTGCGGTACTAAACGCCCAGCACCCATATGTAAATGGCCAACTTCAGAATTGCCGATTTGTCCAGGTGGTAATCCTACATCAGTGCCTGAAGCGGCTAACAAGGTATGGGGATAGTTTTGCCAAAGTTGTTGCCAAAAAGGTATGTTGGCAGAGACAATGGCATTGGAATGGGTATCTTCCCTATAACCCCAGCCGTCGAGGACGATTAAAGTCATGGGTCTATGTGCGATGAGCATTGTGATGCACCTGTTGTAATGATCGTTTTAAAAAATCCATTGTAACCTTTTTTTCCTCATAGCTTTAATTTTTTAGTTTAACCGGTGTATACTGCCGCCATGGAACAATTTATAACATTCATAATGCACCATTGGCCGTTGTCTTTAGCTTTTTTAGTGGTGCTGATATTATTGATTTTAGAAGAAAGTCGGGGTGCACTACTAGGCGCGCCGCGTATATCACCTCAAGAGGCAACTCGGTTGCTCAACCATGAGAACGCTGTTGTGGTAGATGTCCGTGAAGCTACGGCCTATGACAGCGGTCATATTTTGGGTGCGATAAACGTGCCGCAAAATAAGATAGAAAATGAGTTGCCGCAGCTTGAAAAATTAAAAGATAAACCCATTATTGTAGTATGTGCTTCAGGGCAGGAGTCTTTGAAAGCAGCCAATAAGTTACGTAAACCCGGAGTTAAAGTTCATGTGCTAGCAGGTGGTCTAAATGCTTGGCGCAATGCGGGTTTGCCATTGGTTAAAAGTTAAGCGAGTTGTTTAATGGCAAAAGTAGTGATGTATACCAAAGACGGTTGCTCTTATTGTGTGCGTGCTCAGCAACTGCTTACTGATCGACATATTCCATATGAAGAAATTCATATTGATAAGGTACCTGGTAGCCGTGAAGAAATGATAGCGCGCAGCGGACGTCAAACAGTACCGCAAATTTTTATTAATGACCAGCCCATTGGTGGGTTTGATGATTTATGGGCACTGTCTGTTAAAGGCGAACTTGATCGGTTGCTAGCTTCAAGTTAAACAGGAAGTGCTAAATATTAAGTTTTGTGAGCGTTAAGATAATTTCTAACTAAGATAAGGGTAATCGCATGGCAGAAACACCAGAAAAATCTTCAAAACAAGATGGAAATTCGGATAATCAATCTGGGACAGGGCAGGGTTCTCAGCCAGAATTTGTTATTCAACGTATGTATGTTAAAGACAGTTCATTTGAAGCAGTCGGCGCACCATCGGTGTTCAACATGAAATGGGAACCTAGCGTGTCTATCGATTTGAATAATCAAAGCCAACCTTTGACACAAGATGTATATGAAGTGATATTAAGCGTCACCGTTACGGTAAAATTAGGAGAAAAAACTGCATTCGTTGCTGAAGTTAAACAAGCAGGGATATTTACCGTTAAGGGGTTTGCTGAAGAACCCTTAAAGCAAGTATTGGGAAGTTTTTGTCCAAATATATTATTTCCGTATATACGGGAAAGAATTTCAAGTTTAATCGAACACGGTGGTTTTCCAGCGCTTTATTTAGCCCCTATTAATTTTGATGCGCTCTATAATGAAAATGAACGTCTGAAATCGCAACAGCAACAAAAAGGCGCTAGCGGGGGAACTGACACACTTCAATAAGCACTTGTCTGTAAAGACAAATATGAATTTATCAAATCCAATTACTGTTTTAGGTTCGGGAGCGTGGGGTACGGCGTTAGCAATTTTGCTTGCGCGTAATCAACAATCAGTACGATTATGGGGACGCGATCTCAATGAACTTTTAACCATGCAACGTGAGCGGGTAAATTCGCGTTACTTACCTGGCGCACATTTTCCAGATAATTTACATATCATTCCTGAACTTCCCTCAGCTTTAGCAGGCGCTGAAGAAATATTAGTAGTAGTACCAAGTCAGGGTTTTCGACCATTATTAGAAACGATTAAACCATTAGTGCCTAAACAACCCTATTTAGCTTGGGGAACTAAGGGATTAGAACCGGAGACTGATCGGCTGTTACATGAAGTTGCTCAAGAAATATTCGGTTCTAACCTCTCTTTAGCGGTGCTTTCAGGACCAAATTTTGCTCATGAAGTGGCAGCCAATCTGCCCACCGCGCTAACTTTAGCGAGCAACAATGTTAATTTTGCCAAAAGATTACGTCAGCGTTTGCATAATGCTAATTTTCGCGTTTACCTTAGCACAGATGTGGCAGGTGTTGAGTGTTGTGGCGCTGTTAAAAATGTGATGGCAATTGCAGTGGGTATTGCCGACGGATTGGAATTGGGTGCAAATGCACGTTGTGCATTGATTACGCGTGGGTTAGCGGAAATGACGCGTTTGGGTTTGGCACTGGGTGGCAAAGCGGAAACATTTACCGGATTAGCAGGCGTTGGTGATCTCGTTTTAACAGCGACAGATAACCAGTCACGTAATCGTCGTTTAGGTTTGTTATTAGGTAAGGGTTGCTCCGTCGAAGATGCAGTTGCTGAGATTAATAAGGTGATTGAAGGGGTGCAAAATGCATCGAAGGTGTATGATTTAGCACACCAATTAGGCATTGAAATGCCAATTACTGAACAAGTTTGTAAGGTTTTGTATGAAAACGTTTCTCCCGCGCAAGCTGTTAAAGCTCTGTTAGCGAGAAAGCCTCAGGGAGAATAAAAAGAAATTTTTCTAAACAAATCCCAATTGGCGCCAAGCCTCATAAACAATAACAGCTACTGCATTGGATAAATTTAAACTACGGCTATGTGGTTGCATGGGAATACGCAACCTTTGGTTATCTGCAAAACGCGCTAATATAGCTGAAGGCAAACCTTGTGTTTCTGGACCAAACAAAAAGGCATCTTTTTTTTGATAATGAATTTGTGTGTAATTTTGTTTGCCTTTAGTAGTACAAGCAAATAATCGTGGGGGTTGGATAGCAGTGAGAAAAGCTTCAAAATCAGGATGTTGTTGTATAACTGCCAACGTCCGATAATCCAAACCAGCACGTCGTAGATGTTTGTCATCCAATTGAAAACCCAAGGGATGAATCAAATGCAATTGGCAACCAGTATTGGCGCACAGACGAATAATATTGCCAGTATTAGGCGGAATTTCAGGTTGAAATAATACGACATGAAACATGTTAAGATTGGCTCAGTATACGACAAGAAAGATTAAAAATTTTAAAATCATGTAGCCTTGATGAAGCGTTAGCGGAATCAAGGACGGTCTTCCAACGACACCCACACGACATTCTTACCCAACGAACTTATTTATATGAAATATGCAACAACGCCGAGTTGTTCGCGGCATCCAGAAAACCAATGAAAAAAGCCGTCATTGCGAGGCCGTTTTTTGGCCGAAGCAATCCATCTTCAAAACCTGGATTGCCGCGTCGCTTCGCTCCTCGCAATGACGAAAAA
>JBAUEV010000120.1:0-5766 GCA_049678805.1 Gammaproteobacteria bacterium | reverse complement strand
AAAAACGGCCTCGCAATGACGAAGACATGGGAATTATGCAACAACGCCGACTTGTTCGCGGGATCTATCCGTCAATGCGATTCCGAGCGCTAGCGAAGGGGAAAGCGATCCAGGTTCCAAAGCTTCTTTCTTTCTGGATTGCCGCGTCGCTAACGCTCCTCGCAATGACGAGGTAGATAAAATTTAGATGTAAGTTGTTTCGTACTAAGAGGTTATGATGTTACAGATAAAAAATTTACATGCCCAGCTACCACAAGATAAACCCATCTTGCGCGGGATTAATTTGCAAATTAACGCCGGCGAAGTGCATGCCATCATGGGTCCCAACGGCTCAGGCAAAAGCACCTTAGCAAACGTACTAGCAGGGCGCGATCATTATACAATCACCCAAGGTGAAATATTATTAGAGGGTGAAAACTTGTTGGCATTAGCACCTGAAGAACGTGCTGCCAAAGGCGTGTTTCTGGCGTTTCAATATCCAGTAGAAATTCCCGGCGTTAATAATGCTTATTTTTTACGAACCGCTTTAAATAGCATTCGTGAAAAACGAGGTGAGTCTGAATTAGATGCTTTTGATTTCATGCAATTGCTAAAAAGCACCCTAAAAAGAGTCGGTTTAGAAGAACAATTCTCGCAACGTGCAGTCAACGAAGGTTTTTCAGGCGGCGAGAAAAAACGTAATGAAATCGCGCAAATGCTGGTTCTACAACCACGTTTGGCAATTTTAGATGAAACGGATTCCGGTTTGGACATTGATGCACTGCAATTAGTGGCGCAAGGCGTGAATAGCTTACGTTCGCCAACGCGCGCTATCGTCGTGGTTACACATTATCAACGCTTATTAGATTATATTGTTCCCGATTATGTGCACGTATTAGCAAACGGCCGCATTGTGCGCTCTGGCAACAAAACTTTGGCACAGGAATTAGAACAAAAGGGATATGGCTGGTTAGATCAGTTGGCGCAGGAGGCAACATGATCTTTGCAGTCGCCGAGTACCGTGAGCATTTTCAACAGATACAAAATTCAGCTGATCCAGCATTAAACTGGTTGCGTGCTTACCGCGAACAACAACTTGCGCAATTCTTAGCACAAGGTTTCCCGACACGGCAACAAGAGAATTGGCGCTATACTGATTTGTCTTTGTTAACCCGCCAATCTTTTGCTTTAGCAAATGCAAATTTCTCAATTGATACTCAAGATATTTTTTCGGCGTATGAATTAAAAAATACTGAACATTTACGATTAGTTTTTATCAATGGCTATTACCAAGCAGCATTATCACAATTAACAGGATTGCCTATAGGCGTCCAGCTAATGCCATTATCGCAGGCTTTGTGCATTTGCCCACAACATATTTTGCCCTATTTAAAGCAGGAATTTCCCAATGAACCATTGGTGAATTTAAATACTGCTTTTATGACCGATGGGTTATTTTTATATTTACCTAACGATTGCATTATTAAACAACCTATTCACCTGTTATTTTTATCAGCGGCACAACAACCCATGATGCAGCAAATCCGTAATATTGTGCGGGTGGGCGATCAAGCGCAAGTAACGTTATTTGAACACCACGGCTCATTAACTGAAATTAACTATTGGAACAACGTTGTTACACAAATCCATATGTCCCCTGGTGCCAATTTACATTATTACAAATGCCAGCAAGAATCGGCGGCTGCAATCCACTCAGCACAAACCAACATTCATCAACAACGTGATAGTCAAGTATTTGCCTGGCAAGGAGCATTTGGCGCGCAATTAGCTCGTGAAAATTGGCAAGTTAATCTGGCAGAACAAAATGCAGCAGTTGCTTTGCATGGTTGGTATGGCGCGCTCGAGCAACAACATCTTGCGCAATACATCCAAGTTAATCATGATGCTCCTGATACAACCAGCAGTACTTTTTACAAGGGCTTAGCAAATGATAAAGCAACAGCTGTTTTTAATGGCAGAATCGTAGTGCAGCAAACAGCACAAAAAACGCAAGCAAAACTAACCAATCAAAATTTATTATTAGCTAAAACAGCAACGATTAATGCTAAACCAGAGTTAGAAATTTATGCTGATGATGTGAAATGTGGGCATAGCGCAACCGTAGGACAGTTAGATGAACACGCTTTATTTTATTTGCAAGCACGGGGAATTGATAAAATGTGTGCTCACCAATTGTTGCTACAAGCATTTGCTGAAAATATGCTGGAACCTATCACCAGTGATGCTATAAAAACTTTCATTGGCCATTTAATGCAACAGAAATTATGTTGTTCGATTGGAAAAGAAAGATGTACTCGCAATGACGAAATTGAGAGTTAAGTTTATGACTGATGTAACGTTAATAAATAGAGACTCCACTGAAGTATTGCCCCTGCCATATAATGTCGTGGCGATTCGGCGTGATTTTCCCATTTTACAACAACGTGTACATAATAAACCGCTTATTTATTTGGATAACAGTGCTACAACGCAAAAACCACAAACGGTTATAAAAGCAATTCATGATTATTATTCTCATGACAATGCCAACGTGCATCGTGGTGCTTACGCCTTAAGCGAGCGCGCCACTGCAATGTACGAAAAAGTGCGTACTCAAGCACGTGATTTTATTCATGCTAAAAATACACATGAAATTATATTTGTTCGCGGCGTTACCGACGCGATTAATTTAGTAGCAAATAGTTTTGGCCGCTTGCAACTTAAGCCTCAAGACGAAGTATTAATTAGCACAATGGAACACCATGCCAATATCGTCCCTTGGCAAATAATTTGTGAACACACCGGTGCTCTATTGCGAGTAATTCCTATTACGAGTAATGGAGAAATTGATAAAGAAGCGTATGCGCGTTTATTGACCCCGCGCGTTAAAATTGTAGCATTAACCCATGTTTCTAATGTGTTAGGTACAATCAATCCGGTAAAAGAATTAATCGCTATAGCACATCAACACAATATTCCAGTGTTACTTGATGGTGCCCAAGCTGCGCCGCATCTAGCTGTTGACGTACAACAATTAAATTGTGACTTTTACGCATTTTCTGCCCATAAAATGTATGGCCCTACCGGTATCGGCGTATTATATGGCAAAGAGAAATGGTTAGCGAGAATGCCACCCTATCAAGGCGGTGGCAATATGGTTAACGAAGTAACATTTGCTAAAACTTCTTATCGCGAATTGCCTTACAAGTTTGAAGCTGGCACGCCTAATATTGCTGGCGTTATTGGCTTGGGGGCAGCGATACATTATTTAACGCAACTGGGTATGGAACAAATTGAATATTACGAACAAGAATTATTACGCTATGCACTAACAGCATTAAACAACATTCCAGGTTTACGAATCATTGGCCAATCACCACAGCGTGCTGCAGTATTTTCATTTACCTTACCAGACATTCATGCCCACGATATTGCAACGATTTTAGATCAAGAAGGGATTGCTGTGCGGGCTGGCCATCACTGTGCAATGCCATTAATGGAGCATTTAGGTTTGGCGGCTACTGCAAGAGCATCATTGGGAATTTATAACACACGTGACGAAATAGATGCTTTGGTTATAGCATTAACTAAAGTGCAGAGAATTTTCCAATGACCTCATCATTGCGTGAATTATATCAAGAAGTCATTATTGACCACGGCCGACGACCGCGTAATTTTGCTGAATCACCAGCCGCGAATCATATTAAGGAAGGGTACAATCCATTATGCGGCGATAAAATAACAGTATATATTACGGAAAAATCAGGAGTAATTGAAAAAGTTACTTTCCAAGGCAGTGGTTGTGCAATTTCAATGGCATCTGCTTCATTGATGACCGAAATTATTAAAGGCAAATCTTGGGCAGAAGCAGAACAATTATTTACTCACTTTCATCAGTTAGTAACTCAAGAAAATTGTTCGCTTACTACTGAACGATTAGGAAAGCTTGCTGTTTTAGGTGGTGTGCGGGAATTTCCGGCACGGGTGAAATGTGCCACCTTAGCGTGGCATGCGTTAATGGCAGCGATGCAGCCCGCAACATGTGTGGGGTGGCATCCAGAAAACCAATGAAAAAAAGCTGTCATTGCGAGGCCATTTTTTGGCCGAAGCAATCCATCTTCAAAACCTGGATTGCCGCGTCGCTTCGCTCCTCGCAATGACGAAAAAAACCGGATGCCGCGCATAAAGCGCGGTACGTAGGTAGAGGGGGAGTGAGATATTACGGTTTTGCAAGAAGTCTATTGATTCTAATGTGAGGTACCTACTATGACCATTCAAATCACTAACGCTGCTGCAACTTATATTAATAAATTACTTGCAGAAAAAAATCCACAAGCAGGTTTTTGCTTGTCAGTAAAAAAAGAAGGATGTTCTGGTATAAAATACATAGCCGAGGTTGCTGAGCAAGCCCCAACAGGCGATAAACCACTTGAAATTAACGGCATCAAGGTTTTTCTAATGGGTGATAAAAACTCTTTTCAAGATGTGATAGTGGATTTTGTGAAAAAAGACTTGGGGTTGGGGCGATTGATTTTTCATAATCCTCATGCTAAAGGCACTTGTGGCTGTGGTGAAAGTTTCCTCATTTAATTGGGGTTCATTGGTTTTGCTGCCACCCATCTCGGTTGGTGCGACTAGCTATCAGGCCCTTCGAGACGCGGCACGTTGTGCCGCTCCTCAGGGTGAACGGCTTTACGAGATGGCTGGCAGCAAAACTAAGGTTTATTCTCGTAATGTAATATACTCAAAGCGTTTCATTTTTAGGGGAGGCGCAACGCACTTGAGCAACCGAAGTGTACAAATAATACATGAGGATTGCGGAAGTGCGTTGCAACAATGCCTAAAATTGAAACGCAAAGAGTATAGCTAATATAAGAGCAGGTTTTATATATGCAAGGTCAAGATATCGTAATTTTACGGCGTGATTGTGAAGCTCGAATGATTCCCTCGGGCACGAAAATGCTTTTGCCAGGTGGCACTGAAGTCGTCATTACGCAAGCATTAGGAGATAGCTATACAGTGAATTTTTATGGAAATTTGTGGCGCATTGATGGCCACGATGCAGATGCACTAGGCAAAGAAGTAAAAACTGCCGTGACATTTGACCCGAATGCTAGTTTAGAAGAACAGATCTTTGCACAATTAAAAACCTGTTTTGACCCAGAAATTCCCGTCAACATTGTTGATCTTGGACTAATTTATGAGTGCCACACTGAAACCATTGCTGAAAATCAGCATCATGTTAGCATCAAAATGACCCTCACAGCACCTGGTTGTGGTATGGGACCTGTGCTGGCCAACGATGTGAAGCAAAAAGTGCTTGCTTTGCCAGGCATAATGGACGTGAACGTCGAGGTTGTCTTCGACCCTCCTTGGAACCATAGCAAAATGTCAGAGGCAGCTAAGTTGCAGTTAGGAATGTTGTAGGGTATTTCCTGCAACTCCCTCCGTACACGCCCAAAAGGATTAACGTCAGAGTGTCGCCTGCAAGCAAATACAAGTATGTTATAATGTTTTCTTTAATCTTTTTAACCTAAACTCGGGGGTTAGCAGATCATGAGATCTCTATATTGGATTATTATTGTTGTCGCGCTATTGATAATTGGCTATGTAGTGATGACCTACAACACCCTAATTGCCATGATAGAGGCCGTACGCAACAATCTGAAACAGATTGATATTCAACTGGATCGACGTTTTAAAGTGTTTGAATCATTAATCAGTGTAGTTAAAAAATACATGGATTATGAGCAAACTACGCTAAAAGATGTAGTGGCATTACGTAAT
>JBAUEV010000119.1:0-5266 GCA_049678805.1 Gammaproteobacteria bacterium | reverse complement strand
CACCAATACAGCACCTGGTATCATCACCCGCTTAGTGGATATGGGAATTTCGCAAACATTATTAAGCGACCCTAACCTGCTGGCGTGTTTAATTTGCCAACGCTTGTTGCCTAAATTATGTAAAGCGTGTGCAATACCTTTAACTCAGGCTGTACACTATCAACCTTATATGGAACGTTGGCAGAAAATCTTTGGCGATCAAATTGACCAATTATATGCACGCGGTAAAGGTCATTGCTCTAAATGTAATGGTTCAGGCGTCAGTGGTCGTACCGTTGTAGCTGAAATTATCTGGGTGGATGATGCAGGCCGTGGTTATATTCAAAAATTCGACATATTGAATTGGGAAAAGTATTTGAAGGAGAATGGCTGGCAAGATTATCGAAAGCGTGCCAAGAGTTTAGTATTGGCAGGCCTTTGTGATCCACTGGATGCAGAAAGAGCAGTCGGAGAAATTTCCGATAAGATTAGTCATGTAGATTATCGAGCGATTATCTAAATAAAGGAATTAAGCGCCATATGTTTGAATCATTACGCGCCTCTATTACTAAAACTTTTACTAGCTTGAATCAAAAGCTAAAAAAGCTTTCTTTTACGCGTGGCCAACAGCAAGCTTTTCTTGAAGACGTGAGCTCCCTCGTCGAAGATGGTGTGCCTGCTAGCCAAGCCATTGAAACAGTGGCGTTGATTTCTAAAGGCACAACCCGAGAGGTTGCGCGCGATATTTTGCTTAGAATTGGTGAAGGAAAAATGATTGCTGACGGTATGGAAGGGTGGTTTTCCCAGGCGATTATCGAAATTATCCGTGCCGGCGAGCAAGGTGGCACATTAGCAGAAAACATGTCTGCCGCTGCGCGAACTCTAACTCAACAAAGTAAAACATTTGCCCATCTAGTTGTTTCCTGCCTATACCCATTAATCGTACTCATCGCTGGATTAGTGGTTAGCGTGTTTATGAAACATACCGTGTTTGAGAATTTTATTGCCATTAAGCCTATCGAACAATGGCCGTCGGATGGTCGAGCTTTATATTACATTGCGGGGTTTATTGAAAAATGGTGGTGGTTGGTAATTGCATTCTTGGTTGCCATCACTATAGGCATTGCTAAGCTGCTGAGTACGCTAACAGGTCGGGCACGTGAAGTTGTGGATTCTGTGGGTTTGTTATCTTTGTACCGAGATACCGCTGCCGCGCGATTTATGGAAATGTTAGGATTATTATTGACCAATGGCGTTGTTTTGAAAGACGCTTTACGCATTTTGCAAACCCAAGCCAGCAATTACCTGATGTGGCATTTACAAATGATGCAAATGCGTTTGGGAGGGGGGCGTGAGAATATTGCTGAAGTAGTGGATACAGGTTTGATCCCCCAAGCCGATATTTTGCGTCTGCAAGTGATTGCCAAAGGTCGCGGTTTTGAGCATGCTTTGATAAGATTAGGTAAACTTGCGGCAGTGCGAAACGAAAAGACCACACAAACTGTGGGTAAAATTTTAGCAGGTGCATTACTTGCATTAGGTGCTGCTTGGGCTGCTTTTATGATTTTTGCCATGTATGGCGTTGGAAGTACGTTGGCGTCCACCTAAACAAGGACGTTGGCGAGGTTATAATTTTTTAATCAAGTGAGGAACTTACACAATGATATCATTTGCGACATATTTTAAACGAGAGAAAGGTATTGGTTTATTAGAGTTGATGTTAGCTTTAGCCATTATTGCCATTTTGATCGTAATGGCCACGCGGTATTTTTCTAAAGCATCGGATACCCAAAAACTGACGGTCGTTCAACAAGAAGTCGCTGAAATAAAACATGCTGCATATCTCACGCAGCAGGCAGGTACCCCAGTAAATGAGTGGAAGGATATACAAGATCAGCTTACCCCTACTTTACAAAAAAGTAACAGTGCTCCTTATATTGGAAGTACATATTCAGTTGATAAGACTGGTGTGCACGTAAATGGCTTAACTCCAGATATTTGTACAAAATTGGAAGCTAAAATACAAGAAGGTAAGTGTGCGGGGAATGTATTCACACTTCCTTTCTAATAAAACAACGCAGCGACTCCAATAACAAAATACTTTGAAGTTTTGGAGTTACTGTTTTTTTTGAGATATATGAAAAAAGTCGTGATATTTAAATCAGCTAAACAGCGCGGCATCGGCTTATTAGAGCTAATGCTTGCCTTGTCGATTATTTCCATTTTAATTGTAATGGCTACTCGCTATTTTAGTACTGTTACTTTATCACAGAAAATAAACACCGCTCATATGCAGCTCATAGATATAATGCAAGGCCTGCAACACTGGAAGAGCAAGTATGGAAATTATAATGATCTTAATCCGCAGACTGGCATCCAAAAGCTAGCAGGTTTGATTTCTCCCGAAATAGTTGAAAAGAAAGACCCTTTTGGATCAAAAACAGCCAGTTGGGTAGTAGCCCCTCAACCTAATGGGACAGTTACCATTCGCTTAAACGGCATAACAAAACATGAGTGTGAGGTTACTAGCAAGAGGCTTGCCCCACAGTTGCGCCCACCTCTTGCAGTAAGTTGCAACAATGGTAATGTAAGTGATTTACTGATTACCGGGTTTCAATAATTTAACCAGTTTGTTTAGGAAAGCGAATAGAATGAGCGTGCAAAACAAGCAAAAAGGTGTTGGTTTATTGGAGCTGATGCTATCATTGGCAGTCATCGCTGTCATATTAGTAGTAGTAGGCCGTTATTTTACTTCTGTTAGCTTTTCTCAGAAAGCCAATACAATCCATGCTCAATTCATTGATATTTCCCAAGCGCTTTTTCGTTATAGGGAGCTAAAAGGTAGTTGGACAGGAGTTACACTAAACGAGTTAAAGCCCTGGCTGAATAAAGAATTTGCTAATAATATTGACCCAAACAGTGGGACTGCGCCAGGGCCTCTTACCGGTACGAGTTACCAAGTGGTACCTCAGGTTAATAATATTACTAAACAAGAATCAGTATCCATTGAAATATCAGGCTTTAACTCTGATCCTAACGATTTAAATAGTGATTGTGCGAAATTGGCAAATCGCATGAATGGTGTAGTATGTGATGGTAAGACTTTAAAATACTGTTACCCAGCATCAGCTTGCCAGTAATCGATCCAATGTGCCTATTATGCAAAAACATCCTGCTCAACCATCACAAGGCCTCTCGATTTTAGAGTTGTTGCTAGTATTATTGGTAATTGCTGCGATGGTATTTACCGGTGTTAGCCGCTATCAGGTGTATCGGCGAGAACGGGATGTGTCCATTATTCGTGAAAATGTGGCGATACTCTATCAAGCATTGCTGCTGCACTATGCGACTAATTGCACATGGAATTATTATTCTGTGGGTATGGCGAGTTTTAATATTCAATCTGATCCAAATTATACGCAGTATCAAGCTTTGTTGAGCAAATTAATTTTCATTCCAATGGCACCAAGTATACTTAATTACGCTGTGAATGCAGAACAATTAAACCCTACCCCACCACCGAGTGAACTTCCACCACCACCACCTGCGTACAAATTGTTTGTGCAAGTAAAATTGCTAGTACCTGCTAATGATGTTAATTTAGCATGGTTTCGACAAGCACTAGAAACTCAAACGGCATCAGTGGATGGTGGACGTGCAATTCAGCTTACTTTTACTCGAATGCCTAACTTTGGAGCACCTAATCCCAATTTAGCAAATCCACTTTGGTTATCACATGAAAATTTACAGTATTTCAAGCGCGCTAATAGAATTAGAGGACAGGATATACCAGGCATTTGTGCATTTTAATTAGGGCAGTGGCATTTTTCAAAGCTTCGGAGAAGTAATAGATATGAAAGAAATGCGTTACCGGTTAAAACGGCAGGGTTTCACATTGATCGAATTGCTTTTGGTAATTGCGGTGGTTGCCGTATTAGCCACATTTGGCCTTTCCACTTATCGTGAACGTGCTCTAAATTTAAAAGCCGAAAAAGTAGCGCAGCAAATGCAACTGATTTTGCAAGCGGGTTCCAATTATTATGTGCGGAATAGTTGTTGGCCAGATAATGTTACTAGCATTACCCCTCCTAACACGAACCATAGATGTATTGACAACCTAAGTGGAAGTGAGCCATTTATGCCGAATTACTTTCCCGCAGGACCGATGCGGCATCCTACTGTGCCTACTAATTATCGGCTTTATAATCCATTTTGGGTTGGTCCAACTGATAATGTCGATTATGCTTATAAGTATCACAGGGCGGGTACTTCTCCTAATGAAAATGCTATTTTTCAAGTGGAAAGCGGCTTTTTGCCTAATCGAGGATTTGCTCAACGAGTGGCTGCACTTTTGCCCAATGCGTGGATTATGGCAAATCCTCCTAATGCCACTAATGTCATAGTCGCCGCCCAAATTTCCCCACCTGGGGCGCAGAACCTGCCGCCTTTTATGTTAGCAGGAATGGGGCATATGGAAGGCGCATCGAATGGCAGCAGATCTTTTAGTTTTGATTGCCCAACCAATTATTTACCTGTTGCTATGGTTTCGGCTCAACACTTTAGCATTGGAACCATTGGCCTTATACCTTTACTGGCTACGATTAAGGATTTCAGCGTTCAAATTGCTCCTGATGGCAGTGGCATGGGAAAGAATTGTACAACCGAATTCAACCCCCCTGAAAATCCAGGGTGGAATAGAATAACATGTTATCCTTACATAAAAATTCGAGGAAGGGGGGGTACCCAAGCAACTGCTCCGGAGGACAATGCCCTGTCAGGCAACGGCTATTTATTTTATATTGCCGCTTGTTGTAAGATAGGTATTCCTGGTTGTAGGAAATACCCTTAAAGAAACGAATAAAGTAAATATACAAAGTGATACTTTAAATAAAGACACCCACCAAACATTGGCAGAAATCCTTAACACATCGTGTTCTCTAAAGGGGATTGCTAGAAATCTGGGAAAAGCTATTAAAAGCATCAAATTTCAGTTATGAGAGCATAGCCCGGAACTCACAATAACAGACCTGCTGCGCGAGGCCGTTTTTAACATTCGCGCGGCACCTCGACAGCCTTCTAAAACTTTTTAATAATTATTGTCGTATAGAGGAGAAATTTATTATAAACAGTGTTTTTTAAGGTTGCCTTAATACTGGTTGTTTAGGATAAACTTGATTGCATATTAATCTTTTTATTAAACCTTTTACTTTGATCCTGCTACAGTTTGTCGGACACATCGAACAGAGTAAACTAACTGTTAGAGGTGTATTATGGCAAAGAAAAAATT
>JBAUEV010000118.1:0-6707 GCA_049678805.1 Gammaproteobacteria bacterium | reverse complement strand
GCAGGGGTGATTTCTTCTGAGACGTTCTCGTTACCTTTGTTATTATGCATATTTTTACCATTGCCATTCGTTAAATGGCCACGCAAATCAGATTCTTGGATTGGATTGAAGTTATCGTTTTGCTCTTTACGCTTGGCTATTTCTAATTCCGGCACCATAACATCTGGGATAATACCTGTTGCTTGAATCGAACGGCCTTTAGGCGTGTAGTAAAGAGCCGTGGTTAATTTAATTCCGGTATCGTAATCAATTGGAATAACAGTTTGTACCGATCCTTTACCAAAACTGCGAGTGCCTAAAATAATGGCGCGTTTATGATCTTGGAGTGCGCCAGCAACAATTTCCGATGCAGAAGCTGACCCTTGGTTAATCAAAACCACCATCGGTACATTTTCTAATAATTTTTTACCTGATGTGGCTTTGGCTTCAATATTAGCGCCTGGGACACGTCCTTTGGTGTAAACAATTAGTTTATTATTTCCTAACTTATTCGCATCTAAGAAAGCATCCGCTACATCCACTGCAGAGTCGAGTAGGCCGCCGGGATCATTTCTTAAATCCAACACCAGGCCTTTTAAATTGCCTTTGGATTGTTGTAACAGTTGATTGATGGCTTTTACCATATCATTTTTAGTAGGTGCCTGAAACACAGCGATACGCACATAACCGTAGCCATTCTCCAGCGTCCGACTTTTTACCGCTTGCACTTTAATGATGTCGCGCATCACTTTAATAACCAATGGTTTGGTGGCTCCTTTGCGGAATAAAGTAAGGGTAATATACGTTCCTTTTTTACCTCGAATTAAATTGATAGCTTGTTCAACCGTCATATCTTTAAGTAATTTGTTATCAATACGAACGATTAAGTCGCCTGCTTTAATACCGGCATGAGCAGCGGGGGTATCGTCTAAAGGAGTAATTACTTTAATAAAGCCATTTTCCGGAATAACCTCGATGCCAATTCCGCCGAATTCGCCGGTGGTAACCGTTTCTAGATCTTTCATATCATTGGCATCAAGATAAGCAGAATGAGGATCAAGGTTGGACAGCATGCCACGAATAGCATTATTGAATAGGGTTTTGTCGTCTACAGGTTCAATGTAATAGCGTTTAATTTGCGCAATAACGGCTGCAAACCGTTGAATATCTCGTAAAGGTATGGTGTTGGTGTTGTTTTTTGGCGCAGTATACTGGGGATCCACCAAGTCAGCACGTGCTGGCGTAAAGAAAATAGCTACCAGGCTGAGCAACAGCAGAAGCATCCAAAAACGCTTTTGTTTCATATGCATAGACTTCTCCCAAGAAAGCTATTGTAATCCTGACTTAGAAAAGATGCTAGGCTAACCTTGAGTGACAGCTAGCGTAGCCTGGATGAAGCGTATGCGGAATCCAGGGTTTTTAGCTATCGAATAAAACAAAGCGTTTCTTGATTTCACTAACGCTGCATCAAGGCTATGTTGAGTTATAATGACGAGGTGGTTTTATCCACACCAGCGTTCAGGATTCAGTGGTTTACCGTTATGGCGAATGCCAAAATAAAGTGCGGTCGTAGGATCATTTTCCGCATGGCCAACAGTGGCAATTAATTCTCCCGTTTTTATGATATCGCCCACTTTTTTATAAAGATTTTGGTTATGGCCATATAACGTCATGTAACCATTCCCATGGTCAATGATGAGCAATAAACCATAACCTGCCATGGCATTGGCAAAAACAACTTTGCCGTCTGCAACAGCTTGAATTTTTTGTCCTTCAGGCGCTTGAATTAATATATCTGTCCATTTTAGCTCGCTTTCTGCGATGGGTGCGCCGAAATGCTCAATAATTACACCGGATGTTGGCCATGCTAATTTGCCTTGCTGGCTGGCGAAATCAGGGTGTTTTAAGAAGCTTAGTAAAGACATGGACGGAGAAAGTTGCAAGCGGATGATAACACCTTGCAAATTCTGCTTGTTGGCAACAAGTCGTTGCAGTTTTTGATGTTGCTGCTCAATTTCAGCACTCAATGATTGTAAAGCTTGTTGATGCTGTAAACGAGAAACTTCCAAAGCTTGGTGGGTTTGTTGCTCTTTGTGCTGCAAACGTTGTAATAGTTGGGTTTTTTGTCCAATTTGCTTAGTATTCTGGGTGATTTGTTGTAACGATTGTTGAAGCTTTTGAATATGATACAAATGACCTTGTTGTAAATAATGGCAATAATTTAACAGGCGGTCATTGGGGTTAAACTGATCTGCCATTAGCAATTTATAAATAGCCGGCAGTTGCTTAGTGAGTAACGCTTGATGGGTGCGTAATTGTTGTTGGTGAATCATTTGTTGTTGATTAAATTTCTGATAAAGATGCTGTTGGCGGGATAATTGGAGTTGGGTTTTTTGCAATTCTGCTACTGCTTGCTCAAGACGTTGTTTGGTTTCAGATAATTGCTGGTGCAAGGTGGTTTGTTTGCCGCTGGTTTGAGAAAGCTTTTTCTGTAATTGAACGATTTGGTTTTGTAGATCAAGTAGTTTGGAATCGTCAGCAGCCATACTGCCGGTGTAGATCCCCAGCAATAGTGTAATAATAAAGCTCTTCAGAAAAGCGCGCATGGCGATTTTTAATCCTTTATTGTAAACTCGTCACGGGTGAAAAATTAAACTATACGCAGAGTAAGTGGTATATTCAAATATACCCATAAAATATGTCTAAATTGTCTCCTGTAATAACGATAGATGGTCCTGGTGGCACGGGTAAGGGCACTGTCAGTCAATTGTTGGCAACAGCCTTAAGTTGGCATTTTCTTGATAGTGGTGTGATATACCGCATATTAGCGTTAGCTGCTTTACAGCAACAAGTTCCTCTGGATGATGAATCTGCCTTAACTAAGCTGGCTCAGCATTTGGCAATTTCATTTGCAAGTGCGGCGCCACCCGCATCCGCGCGTGTCCTATTAGCAGGTCGGGATGTAAGCGAAGCCATTCGAGACGAAGCCTGTAGCAATGCTGCCTCAAAAGTCAGTGCATTGCGCCGTGTGCGTGCCGCCTTGCTTGAGCGCCAACGAGCTTTTCGGCAGCCGCCCGGTTTGGTAACGGATGGGCGTGATATGGGCACGGTGGTGTTTCCAGACGCGGTGTTAAAGTTTTACCTCGAAGCATCCCAGGAAGAACGTGCTAAAAGACGCTGGCGGCAGTTGCAAGAACAGGGGATAAATGTTAGCCTGCACGATATTTTGCGTGATCTCGCGGAACGTGATGCGCGTGATAAGACCCGTGTTGTGGCGCCTTTACGAGCTGCATCGGATGCAATAGTAATTGATACGACGCATTTGAGTGTAACTGAGGTGTTACAACAGGTCATGAATAGAGTCAGATTAGTGCTTGGATAACGTAGGATTATCCAAGTTATGAGCTAGAGGCTGGGAAATTCCATCCGCTTAACAAGATAACCCCTGAGACAGGGGGACGTATTAGTATGAATAGGACCTTTTCAGAACTCTGATAAAGGTGTTTTAACTTAACCGTGATTATTTTATTTAGGCCACTCATGATCCAAACCAATCAAGTTCAAGAAAGTTTTGCTGAATTATTTCAAGAAAGTCTCAAACAGGCTGATTTACGTCCAGGAGCAGTAATTAAAGCTAAGGTTGTCCGAATAGATAAGGATAACGTAACAGTGAATGCCGGTCTAAAATCAGAAGGCATTATTTCTGTCAGTGAATTTTTAAACGCGCAAGGTCAACTTGAAACCAAAGAAGGTGATGAAGTTGATGTTGTTGTCGAAATTTTAGAAGACGGCTTTGGAGAAACACGATTATCGCGCGAAAAAGCAAAACGCGCTGAAGCATGGCTAGACTTGGAAAAAGCGCATAAGAGTAATGAAACTATCACAGGGATTATCACTGAACGCGTTAAAGGTGGTTTTACAGTAGAATTAAGCGCAGTCCGTGCATTTTTACCTGGTTCATTGGTGGATGTACGCCCAGTGCGCGATGCTTCCCATCTTGAAGGGCGTGATCTTGAATTCAAAATTATCAAGATGGATAGAAAGCGTAATAATATCGTAGTCTCACGCCGCGCTGTGATTGAAGAAGAATCCAAGACCGAACGTTTATCGTTACTTGAAAACCTGGAAGAAGGTCAAGTCGTAAAAGGTGTTGTGAAAAACATCACTGATTATGGCGCATTTATTGATTTAGGTGGAGTTGATGGCTTATTACATATCACCGATATGTCATGGAAACGCGTCAAACACCCAGGTGAATTGCTTAATGTTGGCGATGAAACAGAAGTGGTAGTGCTGAAGATTGACCGTGATAAAAAGCGAGTTTCATTGGGCATGAAGCAACTAGGCTCTGATCCGTGGTTTGATATTGCCGGCCGTTATCCTATAGGTTCCCGTTTAACAGGACGCGTTACCAACTTAACCGATTATGGTTGCTTTGTGGAAATTGAGCACGGTATTGAAGGGTTGGTGCATATGTCGGAAATGGATTGGACAAATAAAAATATCCATCCTAGCAAAGTGGTACAACTTGGCAATGAAGTTGAAGTAATGGTGTTAGATGTAGATGAAGAACGGCACCGTATTTCATTGGGCATTAAACAATGTTTACCCAATCCGTGGCGTGAATTTGAGACAAAACATCAAAAAGGTGAAAAAATTGTCGGTAAAATTCGCTCCATTACCGATTTCGGTATTTTTGTAGGATTAGAGGGTGGTATTGATGGTTTAGTACATCTTTCTGATATTTCTTGGGCAATGCCTGGCGAAGAAGTCGTGCGGAATTACAAGAAAGGTGATGATATTGAAGCAGTTATTTTAGGCATTGATGCTGAACGTGAACGTATTTCTTTAGGCATTAAACAACTTGGCGGTGATCCTTTCTCAAGCTTTGTTGAAGCGCATCCCAAAGGCAGCACTGTCAAGGGTACAGTAACAGGTTTAGAAGCGAAACTGGTTATTGTTGATTTAGAAGGTGTAATAGGGCATTTACGCATGACAGACGTGGAAGGGGAGATTAAAGAAGGCGATACTATAGAAGCCAAAGTGTTAGGCCTTGACCGTAAAAGCCGAGTGATTAATTTGACGCAGAAGTCAGTGCGAGACGAAGAGGGATCCCGTAGAGGTGGTGAGCAAGCTGAAGAGACTAAATCAACCACTTTAGGCGATTTGCTTAAGGAACAAATGAAAAAACAAGCCTAATTCTGTACACGACAAAAATTTATCTACCCCGTCGTTGCATAAAGCTCCTATTTCCTCCCTCTGCAACGACGTTGTTGAATAATGGCCTCCCCTTACAAGGAGAGGCCAATAATTCCCTCCCCTTTGCAGGGGGAAAGGGCAATTCGGGGCGATGAAATTGGATGAACCACGCATTATAGTTGCACTTGATTATGCTGAACAGCAGGAAGCTCTGGCACTCGTTGAGCAACTTGACCCACAACTATGCCGGTTAAAAATCGGCAAAGAAATGTTTACCCGTTTTGGACCTCCCTTAGTTACCCGTTTGGTCAAACAAGGCTTTGCCGTTTTCCTCGATTTAAAATTTCATGATATTCCCAACACAGTTGCAAACGCTTGTTTAGCTGCGGCAGATTTGGGAGTCTGGATGATAAATGTGCATGCCCAAGGCGGCCGCAAAATGTTAGAAGCAGCACGTGCAGCAATAGAAAAACGGCAGCATCAGCGTCCCTTATTAGTCGGCGTAACGTTATTAACCAGCTTAGATGAGCATGATATTCGCGAAATAGGTTGGTTGGGTGATACGAATGCCATTGTGCTAAGGCTCGCTCATTTATGTGAACAAGCAGGGCTGGATGGCGTAGTTTGTTCTGCCCGTGAAGTTGCGTTACTAAGAAGTGCGTGTGGTGAAGCATTTTGTTTAATTACGCCAGGTATCCGACTTGAACAAACGCCAGGCGACGATCAGAAGCGAACTATGACGCCCAGAGAAGCATTATCTGCTGGGGCGAATTATTTAGTGATTGGCAGACCCATTACTCGCGCACAAAACCCTCTACAAGTATTAAAACAAATCCAACAACAAATTGGTTAGAATTTAAAATTTTCCTGTCAAATGACCGAAAAGCTTCTCGTCTTAAATAACAATAAAATCAATGTATTAAAAGGTGGCCTGTACGAAAACTCAGCCCAAAACAAATTAAAGCTATTCGGTTGCGTGAGAAACTAAGTCAGCCTGTCTTTGCAGAATACTTAAATACGAGTTCCTCTACCATTAAGAAATGGGAAAGAGGGGAAAAGCATCCAACGGGACCAGCGCTTAAATTGTTAAATTTAGTTGCCGATAAAGGAATAAAGGTACTTGCTTAAATTTTAAGAGAAACGAAATTTGAGGGTGTCTTTCAACCTCGTCAACAGCAAATGCCTTGTGGACATTTGCCGATTATTGATTAGAAATAATAAAGTTATCCTTGATACTGATTTAGCTGCTCTGTATGGCGTAACAACAAAACGATTAAACGAACAGGTTAAGCGCAATCATGCACGCTTTCCTTCCGATTTTATGTTCCAGCTGACCAGGGCTGAAAAAGAGGAGGTGGTCGCAATTTGCGACCACCTAGGTAACTTAAAATACTCGTACACTAATCCTTAAAACAAAGTAGTAACCAATGATTTTAAATGTAAAACACGTTAATTAGGAAGTTTGAATAAATCTACAGAGCATAAATTCTTTTTTGAAATGTTGAAAAGTAGGAAATGGGGGTAGTAAG
>JBAUEV010000117.1:0-4251 GCA_049678805.1 Gammaproteobacteria bacterium | reverse complement strand
TCCTAAGACATTCACTTTATATTGTTCATGTAAGGTAAGTTTAGGATGATTCAACACAGGTTCAATAGGAAAATTTGCATGAAAACCAAACCACTTATGCGCAATGGATAATTTACTTTCCAAAAGGCTTAAAATAGGATTTTGCGAAGAAAAATGATTGACCATAATAATGTTGCCATTAGGCTTACAGACCCGAGTAATCTCCGCAATAAATTTATCCAGATTCGGTACCACCGACGCAACATACATTGCCACCACATGATCGAATGCTTGATCGGGGAACTCCAATGCCTCTACATCCATGGCCAACAACTGCTTTACTTGGCGCAGATTTTGTTTCTTACACAGTTGCAGTGCCTTGTTCAACATCTCCTGAGAAATGTCCACCCCGGTAACCTCTAAATCAGCACGATAGAATGGCAGTGACAAGCCGGTACCCACCCCCACTTCTAAAACCCTGTCATGCAGTGCCGCATTTTTATTCACAATATCCGTCGCCAAACGCCGGCCTTCATTAAAAACCTTACCAAAAAGGTAATTATAGAAAGGAGAATACCGCCGATATGCTTTTTTGACTGCTTCAATATCCATTATTAGTTTTCCTATCAATAGTCATTTCGAAAGAATTGCCGCATCATAAAAGCTTTGGTAAGGGAATGCAATGGAGGCCTAGACTCCAACAGGAATTTATCAGCAGACACAAGCAGAAAAATAGCGGAATCACCACCACCCAACACAGATGGATTTTTAGCATCCATCCATATTGAGTGAGTGATTGTTAAGCAGCACTAGCACGTGAGAGAGGTATGATCTGCTCCGTTGTTGGGATTGGCTTTTGTTCACTAATACAGTTTTTAGCAAACTGCGCTTGTTGTTTTTCTAACGCGTTCCAACTAATTTTTTCTAGTTTTTCGACTATATTTAAACACTGTTGTTTCTGTTTCTCTTTTTCAGACTGCGAATCTTGGTTTGCTTGGATTACTTGTGGTGCTTGCATTAATAGATCATAAACTTCCTTAAATTCCTCTCTTACCCCCACTCGTTGTTCTTTGTTAAAGAAAGAATATCGGTGTCCTTTTGTTTCTGTTGTTGCTTCTAACTTTGCTAAAAGAATCTCAGAGCGTCGAAATGGAGGTGCTTCATTTCGAACTTGTTCTAGTTTTGATAGCCACTCGTCTTCTTGAGGTGATTTTTTATTACCAAGGTCTTTAAGTGCTGTTTTGAAGTTTGTTAATATAGTATCTCTTTGCTTATCCCCTCTAGCCTTGTAATACGCTAATTCAAAACACGTGCAAGCCATTGCAGGATTATTTCTCTGTTGAGCAAAATATTTTCCTAAACCACCTAAGCTAATTTCATGACCTTCAGTAGCAAGTGCCTGTAACACTTCTATTTGTTCATTCGTGAAATTATAGGAGTCGAAATCACCTATGATTCTGTTGTATCTAACATCCATATAAGCCATGAGTAAATCCCTACTACCTGAAGCTTCGTCAGCTAATATTTCATGAAGACCCAATTGATTCTCAATTGAATCTATCCCAATAATGGATGCAATTCTTTCTTTCCTATTTTTAAGCTCCTGCATTTCTTCCATTTGCTCATTGTTTTGCATCAAAATATAGTCTAATCCCTGAATTTTCTTAACAACTTTAATATAGTTTTTTTCATCTTCATCACCACTAGCAGCATTTTCTAAGCGTGTTAAAGAATTTTTTACGAATTCTTTTTTAACTTCAGTGTCAAGCCCTGAGTTATAAAGGAATTCCTTTAATTGTTCTATCGCTTCTGCAATTCGATCTTTTCTGTCTTTAGTGAATTCTCCTTTTTCCAAATCCTTAATTAAATTTTCAATATTCTCAGAAGTTAGATTCACCTTCTTAATTTCAAAAATAACATTATCAGTAATAAGCTGCTTTTCCGCTTCATTCTGTGCAACACTCATTAATTCAAAAGCAATTTTTCGACATTTTGCAGTAAAACGAGCATCGCTACTTTTTTCGATCAACAGTCTACATAAATCTTCAAACTCAGGTCTTTTTTCATTATTAGTCTCGGGTTTTTTCACTCTTTCTAATTCTATCAAACGAATTCCCACCACCTGCGCGAACCCCATCTCCGATTGCGATAGTTCCTTCTCTTTTTGAGAAAGTAAAGGGGGTAATTTTGTTGAATCCAATTCTTTTATTTCCGCAGAAAACCTATTTCCAAAACTAAGTCTGCGCTTGGGAGTAGTTAATAAATTTTTCGCTTTATTTCTTGTTTCTTCATCAGCAGCATAATAATAAGCCAATTTAAAACAAAGGCCTGCTGTCTTATTATCACCTTTTAATATGGCTAGATCTCCTAATTCAAGCATGCTAGGAACATGTTTGTGTTGGTTTACTAACCCCATCAAGCCATCCCATTTCGCACCTAAACCTTCGCTACTCATTCTTTTAAGTCTTTCACATTGGCTATTAATATCTCTTAGCTGCCCTAAATCCTGATTTACCCCACCCTTTTTCGAACCCTCTTCACACCATTTCTGGTAGCATGATCTAAATTCTTCTACCGTTTTAAAAGATTTTTTGTGCATTAATTCGTTGAAAACGATTGATATATAACTCTTCACACGTCCTAATAATCTTTCAATGATTTCATTGTTTTCTTTAAACTCTGCTTTTACTGCTTCTTTTTGACATCCTTCTAATAAACCTTCAAACCTTTGCACCCGCTGTAAAGGCATCAAACAAATTGCACTCCACCCATCAATTGTCCATCCCGAATTCTTGAATATTTTACGAAAATTTTCATCTTTTTTTGATTTAGGGCCAAAAACTTTATCAAGAATATCTTTATTGTTTTTAAACCACGTTTGAATGATTGCTGCAGCAAAAGTCATGTTTTCGAAATGTGTTGAAAATAGGGCTGATTCTAATTGCCGCAATCGGTGTAGGGACGTATTTTGAGGATTATCGCCTGGGGCATTCAGTATCTTATCAAACTCATCAGCCGCTTTCTTTAATTCCTTAACTGCACTTGCCAAAAATTTGATTTCTTCACGAATCGAACCCTTTAACTGTAAGTTTTTTAAAAATTCAGTATTGCCGATGACATCGGCAAACGCCTTGATTTGTTTCATAAACGTTTGTTGTGTAGTTATTGTAAACTCATCCAATTTTGCATTAAAAGGATCAATCTTTGTTTGCGTCGTGTTTGAATCTGTTGGCCGATGCTTTAAAACTTCAGCAATTGCATAAAAACTTTTTCTTAACCTATTTTTTTCTGTACTCGGATTAATACCTTTCTCTGTTCTTTTAATTTCAAAATTACTATTTTCATCCTCGGTATTATCCGAGCTAATAAGTTTTTTTATGTAATTAAATAAATTTCGAAAAAAAGAAAGCTTTTTCTGAGTATTGGCCGTTGGTTGTGATGTTCGGGTATGTTTTTTAAGAGAGGCATAAAAATTGGGAGTTGGGTTGGAAAGTTCATCTGGGATCTGTTTAAAAGATTTAGGCATTATTCAACTCCTTTTTCCATTGCGTGGTTTTGCCAGCTACCCCTTCCTGGTTCCTTGCTGACGCTAATGACTTCTATAGTAAATGTCTAAAATTAAGGGAAGCTTAAGTTATTAATTTTTTTCAATTTTTCCTCTCTACACGACTAAAATGATTAAAAGGTTTTAGAATGCCATCGGGGTACCGTTTTCAGACGAAACCGCATCCTTCGATCGGTAATAGCTCACTCCCCCTCCGCCTACGTACCGCGCTTTATGCACGGTATCCGGTTTTTTTTCGTCATTGCGAGGAGCGAAGCGACGCGGCAATCCAGGTTTTGAAGATGGATTGCTTCGGCCAAAAAACGGCCTCGTAATGACGAAGACATGGGAATTATGCAACAACGCCGCATAAAGCGCAGCACGTAGGCTGGGGCTGAGCAACCTTCTTCAAGCATAAATACGCTCGAAAAATGTTTTAACAGCCGCTAGTTCTCGGGTTTGTGGCATAGGCGGTAAGCTATCGAGAAATAATTTGCCATAGGCTTTATCAAATACCCGAGGATCCCCTAACATTAATACCCCTTTATCTTTGGTATCGCGAATCAAACGCCCCACTCCTTGTTTTAAACTCATTACCGCCCGCGGCAATTGGTGATCCCAAAAAGGATCCCGCCCTTGTTGCTTTATCGCCGCCACTTTCGCTTTAAGTACCGGATCATCCGGCGCAGAAAAAGGTAGCTTATCAATAATTACACACACTAAAACCC
>JBAUEV010000116.1:0-1784 GCA_049678805.1 Gammaproteobacteria bacterium | reverse complement strand
CTCTTGTGCTTTCAAGACGACAACATTATTGAGTGATGACCAACCTAAGAATTCGGAAATTTCATGAAAGGTAGCAACACCTGCAGTGTCAGAAACAGCCACATTAAGATTAATATCTCTAGGACGTTCCTGTTCAAGCAAGTGATAAATGGATTCAATGGGTTCAATGTTGATACCTCGCCAACCTTTTTCATAAAAATACTTAGTTACGGAATCAATTGTGGGATGATAAGCGCCAACATCAATATAAAATCCATCTTTTTTGTCAGGAAAGAGCCTGCGTATAAGTACATCTTCCCCATTTTGAGCATAGGAAATCATTGGTTCAAGATTACTTTCTGTATAAGACGTCATTTTAATGCTTTTCCACTTTTGCTTTGCATGTAAACCCTTAAGTAACGCAAGACTTAATAAAGCTGATAATTTTCGGAAACCAGAACTTGTTCAGATTTTCGGTCTTGCTTTAGCTTTGATATTAGTACTTGGAACATGCCCTTTGGTGTAACAATCATTTTTAATCGTTTATTGTAATCTTGATTTTGGAAAAATGCTAAGCTAACTTTAGGGGTCGACAGAGCTCCCCAGCTGCTTTTTATATTTTAGTGCGGGACTCCTAACTTAAGTCTACTAACCCATTGGTAGCAACCACTTTGAGTGGGGACTTAAAACGATCACCCTCAATTTGATATTGACCACCTGCCGCTTTCACAAGCGCACAACCTGCAGCCACGTCCCAAAATAAAGTGCCTTGTTCTTGATAAGCTTCAGCTCGCCCCACTGCTACATAGGCTAGAGCTAAAGCAGCTGAACCTAGCATACGTACCTTGCGCCAGCGTTGCAGATTGTGGGTGAATTGCTGCATGACTGTGACGGAAAAGTCTTGGCGTGCCGGAAAACCTGTATTTAATACGCTGCTTCTTAATTCTTTGCACTGTGAAACACGAATAGGCCGATCGTTCAACCAGGCGCCTTGAGCAATATTGGCAGAGAATAATTCATTATGATTAAAATCGTAAATTACCCCTAATAGAGGCTCGTTGCCTTTAACCAAACTGATGGCAACGCAACAAAAAGGAATGCCTTGCTGATAGTTGAAGCTACCATCCAGCGGATCAATCACCCATATATATTCAGCATTGCTTCCTTCATGCCAGCCGGCCTCTTCGGTAAGCACTGGGAAAGGGGTCATGGTTTGTAATTGGGAGAGGATAAGTTCTTCTGACAAACGATCGGCTTTCACTTTAACATCACGATCTTGTTCCGCGACGATTTGCCGCCAATCTTGCTGATGCAGCTTAAGTTGCTCACCTGCCAACAAAGCGGTGGCCGAGGCAAAATGGAGTAAAGTGTCAAGATTGAAATCGGTAGTTGTCATGATTTCTCTCAGTATTTTTTATTAGCTATAGTATAGCGCGATTGTAACATCATCTCCCACATCGAGGGATATTAGATGGTAAACTGGGCGATAATAATTAAGCTAACTTTAGATATAAAAAATGATTTACAGTGAGAACCGTTCACCCTGAGGAAGCCGCATAGCGGCTGTCTCGAAGGGTGAACGGATATTGCGCCCTGCCCTTCGAGACACGGCAGGTTGTGCCGCTCCTCAGGGCGAACGGCCGATCTAGAGTACAAATGAGGTTGAGCAATGACAATACGTAAAGCAGTAGCGTTGATTTCGGGTGGCTTGGATTCGATGCTAGCTGCCAAAATGATGTTAGAACAAGGAATACATGTTGAAGGACTTAACTTTTTTACGGGTTTTTGCGTGGAAGGGCATACTC
>JBAUEV010000115.1:0-1683 GCA_049678805.1 Gammaproteobacteria bacterium | reverse complement strand
GCATCATTAGGAGTAATGGAAGGGCGAGCAATGAGTTGTTGAGTAAGCTGTAGTACAGACATATTTTATTCAATATTGCGTAATAATTCGTTGATAGAAACTTTGGCTCGGGTTTTCTCATCCACACGTTTGACGATCACCGCACAACTCAAACTATGGCTACCATCAGCGGCAGGCAAATTACCCGGCACAACTACTGCACCTGCTGGCACCCGACCATAACTAATTTTGCCAGTAGTGCGATCATAAATGCGCGTACTTTGTCCGATAAAAACCCCCATTGAAATAACAGCACCTTGTTCGACAATTACGCCTTCGGCAATTTCAGAACGTGCTCCAATAAAACAATTATCCTCGATAATGACGGGGTTAGCTTGTAATGGCTCTAACACGCCACCGATACCTACGCCACCTGAAATATGCACGTTTTTACCAATTTGCGCACAAGAACCAACAGTTGACCAAGTGTCTACCATTGTACCGCTATCTACATAAGCACCAATATTTACAAAAGCAGGCATTATTACAGTATTAGCTGCAATATAAGCGCCTTTGCGGATAGTAGCGGGTGGGACGATACGTACTCCAGCTTCTTGGAATGTGGATTTATCGGTATGTGCGTATTTAAGTGGGACTTTATCAAAGAAATGGGTAAATTGCCCATCGATTAGACAATTATCTTCAATACGAAAAAGCAATAATATAGCTTTTTTCAGCCAGGTATTAACTTGCCATTGGCCTTGAATTTTTTCTGCAACTCGTAACTTGCCTTCACTGAGTGAGTCAATGGTTTCCGCAATCGTTTTTTTAAGCTGCATATCCACATTAAGTGGAGTAATTTCTTGGCGTCGTTCAAAAGAAGTTTCAATAATAGTTTGCGCTTTAAGCATGTTGGATAATTTCCTGATAAATAGTGTCAGCATTTTAATGAACATTCAGGGTAATGCCAAGTTATCTCACCAAACTCTGTACACGAAAAAGGGATTAAAAGGTTTTAGAATGCCGTTAGAGAGTTTTGCAGTAATAAGTTTATGAAATATTTTGGCTAGAGGTGAGGATCATGGTAGCATTTGACCGCAACGGGGTATAGCGCAGTCTGGTAGCGCGCCTGCTTTGGGAGCAGGATGTCGGGGGTTCGAATCCCTCTACCCCGACCATTTATTACACATTCTTATTCTTTCTATCCCGTGCCCGTAGCTCAGTTGGATAGAGCATCGGCCTTCTAAGCCGAGGGTCGCAGGTTCGAATCCTGCCGGGCACGCCAATTTTATGATAGTGCTAGTTAATAGCAAATATTACTTTCGTGATATATCTCTTTTATGTAATAATTAAATATAAATAATTCAACTCAACAAATAGGATGCTTCAATGTGGGAGGTTGAATATACAGACGAGTTTGGTAAATGGTGGGAAACTTTAACAGAAGTTGAGCAAATTGAAGTAAGTGCAAGTGTAGGTTTGCTTGAACAATATGGTCCAAACTTGAGGTTTCCTCATTCATCAGGCATTCAAGGGTCAAGATATTCACATTTGCGAGAATTAAGAATACAGCATCGTGGAAAACCTTATCGTGTTTTATATGCTTTTGATTTCCTTCGCTGTGCTATTTTGTTACTAGGTGCTAATAAAACTGGTGATAATAATTGGTATGAAAAAAATGTACCAATTGCAGAAAAATTGTAT
>JBAUEV010000114.1:0-3796 GCA_049678805.1 Gammaproteobacteria bacterium | reverse complement strand
ATTTTCTCCTGAAATTGAAGCCATACCTGAAATAACGACTGCGATGATAATAACGACAATAACCGCTATGGCTTTGGTGAAGTGGCTATCGATGTGTCCACCCATAACAACAAATGGCAACAGCAATGTCGAACACAACAGTACAGCAATAATCAGCATACCAGAAAGCGGATTGTTGGTTGAGCCGATAAGACCAGCAAAATAGCCACAAATACAAGCAACGATAAAACCAATCACTAGGACATACAGCGTTGCAAACAGACTAACACCATAAACAGTGGGTGATAATAATCCGATATCAATCTTATGTACCGCGTATTTAAAAACGAAAAAACCCAGCACTAATGCAACTAATGTTCCCCACAACACAAAACGTATGGGTATATCACGTTCAATACGTGTAGCATCATGATCGGATTGGTCCGTCATGCGATTTGCCGATTTGAAAGAAAATATAACCCCTTTAGTAACGGGTTTAAGCAGGTTTAGTAAGGTCCAGACTCCGCCGAGCAACATGGTACCTACACCAATGTAACGGATATGATCGCTCCATAACGTCATTGCCATGTCATACGTGTTATCGGCAGCTGCTAGGCCATAAATATAGCTAAGAATAGGCATGCCAAATATCCAAACGATCACAACCCCCAGCAACATCGCCATACACGCTTCAAATCCTACAATATAGCCCGCACCCAATAATGCGGGAGAAAATCCTAATGAAATGCCAAATAATAATTTATTGCTTACAAACCAAATGGGTACAGTATCAGTCAGCACTTTTAAGCCAGTTTGTGCTAAGGCAATAAAGCCCCCTACCACGCCACCTTGAACTAATTCACGAATATGAGCGCCCTGAGCACCACTGGCTTTAAGAATATTGCCAATCGCCGTGCCTTCAGGAAAACGCAAAGTAGGATAATTCAGCATCACACGTCGCAGTGGTATCGAAAAAAGCACGCCCAATACACCACCCACACCCGCTAATAAAGCTGTTTGCCAATAATGAAAATAATGCCAATAGCCTAAAATTATCAGTGCTGGCAAAACAAAGGAAACAGCAGCAGCCATTCCTTCTCCAGCTGAAGCAGCAGTTTGAATAATGTTAATTTCTAAGGCACTGGAGCGACGAAAAAATCTTAAAATCCCCATCGCTAAAACAGCAGCAGGAATTGAAGCAGAGACAGTAGAGCCTAGTTTTAGTGCCAAGTAAGTGTTGGAAGCGGCGAGTGCAAGTGTAATAATAAGTGCAATTAACAGGGCTTTTAGTGTGATTTCAGCTGGCGACTGTTGCATCACAGCCTCATAAACCAGTTGTCAAGTTGCGCTCGAGCATCTTCTAATCCATCATGGGTGAGAGAAGAAAAAAGTTGCACAGTTACTTTATCGTTATAAATTTGGATGGCTTCTCGCATTTGATTCAAAGTAGCTCTAGCAGGATATTTTTTTAGTTTATCTACTTTAGTAAGCAAAATATGGACTGGTAAATTACAAACTGTTGCCCAATTTATGATTTGCCGATCGAGTTCTTGAAGAGGATGACGAATATCCATGACTAAAACTAAACCACGCAAGCAACGTCGGGTTTGCAGATAACCATTAACTGCTTTTTGCCAACGTTCTTTGACGGCCAAAGGCACTTTAGCGTAGCCATAACCGGGCAAATCTACCAGACGTCGTTGGTCATCGAGGGTGAATAAATTGATTAATTGGGTACGGCCAGGCATTTTACTGACCCGCGCCAAACCGTTAATGCCGGTGATAGCATTAATGGCGCTTGATTTGCCCGCATTAGAACGACCGATAAACCCGACTTCTGCACCTATATCAGCAGGTAATTGATCGGTATTTGCAGCACTCAGTAGAAATACCGCTGTATTATAGTTACATCCAACCATCTACTCGTAAAGACCTGTATGAATCAAATCGAGGAATCGAAGTGTATCATAGGCAATGAAGTTGTGCTATTAGGGGGTAGACCGGGAGCTGAGTAGAAATTATCGGTGGCTATGTTTTGATGCTCGCTTGTTGGGTACTAAATCAATTTTCAGATGGCACCCGACGGCATTGGCATATTTTACTAATGTAACTAAAGAGGGTGAATGCTGTTCTTTGCTTCCCGATGCTTCTAAACGAGCAATAACAGGCGTATGGGTGGCCATTTTTTCTGCTACTTTTTTTTGCGTAAGGTGAGCAGCTTGTCGTGCTACTTTCAGTTTTTCAGACAATTCCAGTTGAAGCTTAAATGCTTCATACTCAGCACGAGATACAGGATCCTTTAAGACTTCCGTTATCAAGTTAGCATGCCAAACAGCTGATCGCTTAGTCATGATATTTGATCTCTTTTAAACGATGTCTTGCTAGCACTATCTCTTTCTGAGGTGTTTGCTGTGTCTTTTTGATGAACATATGAAGTATCACAATTTCTTGCCGAGGTTGTGTACAAAAAAATATCCGTACAGCCCCTTCTTGAGCTTTGATGCGCATTTCAAACAAACCATCTTGCATTGCACGGGTATGAGGCATGCCTAAATTTGGGCCATTTGCTTGCATTTTCTCTGTCAAAGCGATGTAACGCGCTTTTAAAGTTTTTGGCATTGCTCGAATTGCTTCAAACATTGCTTTATTATAATAAGTGATACTCCATCCCATTTATTAATGTTATCAAATTTGATAATTATTGCATAATTATTTTTTAAGAGCTTTCCGTATGCGCGTTTTAGGTATTGAAACTTCCTGCGATGAAACCGGCGTGGCGATTTATGATGCTACCCACGGTTTATTGGCGCACCTCGTGCATAGTCAAATTGCACTTCATGAACAATACGGTGGGGTGGTGCCGGAATTGGCATCACGCGATCATATCCAAAGATTATTACCATTAATAAAACAAGTGTTAGTAATGGCTAATACTAATCCCAAGGACATTCAAGGCGTGGCCTATACCGCAGGGCCAGGGTTGGCAGGTGCATTGATGGTGGGGGCAATGCTTGGTCGCTCTTTAGGTTGGGCTTGGAATGTTCCAACAGTCGGTGTGCATCATATGGAAGCACATCTTTTAGCACCCATGTTAAATACTGAGCGCCCTACTTTCCCTTTTTTGGCTTTACTGGTTTCAGGTGGGCATACCCAGCTAGTGGCTGTAAAAGGTATTGGTCAATATGCAATTTTAGGCGAATCGGTAGACGATGCGGCGGGCGAGGCTTTCGATAAAACAGCTAAATTATTAGGTTTGCCTTATCCGGGTGGTGCTGCATTAGAGTTATTAGCACAACAAGGTAATCCACAACGTTTTAACTTTCCGCGGCCGATGGTCGATCGCCCAGGTTTGGATTTTAGTTTTAGCGGCTTAAAAACCCATGCTGCCACGACACTGCGCCAAGCGGGTGATGATCGCCAAACACGTGCAGATATTGCCCGTGCTTTTCAGGATGCAATCGTTGAAACGTTGGTAATCAAATGTCAACGTGCGTTGCAGCAAACTGGCCTAAATCAGCTCGTGGTTGCAGGTGGTGTTGGATTAAATAAAACATTACGCCAGCAACTGCTGCATATGGGACAACAGCATGAAACGCAAGTGTTCTATCCTGCGCCGGAATTTTGTAGCGATAATGGTGCGATGGTAGCCTATGCCGGTTGGCGACGATTAGCAGCTGGGCAAAAAGAGGGTTTAGCAATTACCATCAAACCACGTTGGGCGATGGATACGCTTACTGCCCCCAATTAATTTTACTTTCGGTACCTGCTTTAAGACGTCGGATATTTTCTTGATGGCGCCAAACGAGTAAGATGCTCA
>JBAUEV010000113.1:0-4695 GCA_049678805.1 Gammaproteobacteria bacterium | reverse complement strand
TCTTGAGCTACATAGAGTGAAGTAGAATACAATTTATTCTCATCTTGAGCATGAGGCAGTGTAGCAATCATAAAGCTGTTAGAATGACTCAAACGGAAATTATAGTAAGTAAAGCCATTATCTGGATTAACACTAACATCCGCACCCATCATATAAGGCTTATTAGCTTGCCCGCCGGGTTCGGAGCCATCCGCATCATCCCAAACCATCACATTTTTTATGCTATCACCCTTTAAGCCCAGCCAAATATCAGATTGTCTTGGGTTGAGTTTGCCGGTGCCGTCATAAATTCGATAGTCCTTATAAGACGTTACTACACCTGCTTTATTTGGTAAGAAAACGTTGCTGGCAAAATAATATTCATTGCCTGGATATTGATCTTGAGTTGAAGGGATCGCATCATCTGCCTTATTAATTACTGTGAATCGTTGTGAACCGTCCCAAGTTTGAACAACTAACGGATATGGTTGGTTATTTTGGTCAACAGGAAACTCCACTTCTCCGGTTTGTCTAACAAATAAACCCGAAGTATTATTTAATAAATTCCAAGTACCCCAGGGTGTATACCAGCGGATAAGATTCATTTGAAACCCCGGCATGGGTTGATAAGGCATATAAACACCTTTCGGCACCCAAGTAAGCCGAGGGAAAGGATAACCTGTCCAAGAATTAGATGGTATAGAGTCTATTTGGTTAGTTGACATTGAAAGCAGGTCGCTCCAATAGTTAAATGGCGCTGCTGGTTGATTAATCGTTTTATCTAAACCATTATTAGGAAGACCACCATCCGTAGCAACATATTGGAATACAATTGCCTGATCTGCAGTAGCATCTAATGCCCAGCCATAAGGTATCATATGAATTTTAGAACCTTGAGGCTTAGCACGTTTGTCGCCTAACCATGGGTCAATAGTCCAATAAACATTTTCGGTAAGACCGTTATGATCGTTTTGTCCATTCGGTAAATTGGGAAGGAAAAAACCACTCTGAATAGTGCGTACCTGATTTGAAGGCAAATCCTTATCAGATGATAAATCTCCTCCAGGAACTTGGGTAAACTCTATGTGTGAGTTAAGTTGAGAAATTTGTAAAGTAGACACACCGTTAACTTGCGGTGGGAGCTTTAAGATACTTTCCTCAGATAAGTCATAATAGTTTGCAAGATGCTTATACGCATAAGAGATAGACATTTCCTGAGGAATTACGCTATAAACCACATATGTATTCGTATTATTATTGTCGTCGGTAAACATGATGCTATCGTCATGGTCTAGCTTTTTTAAAAGATAGTTAACACCATTGAAAAAATAGGGTTCTGCAGCTGCATCCACTACTGCGTTCGTCTTTGAGGTGCCATCGCTATTTAGGTTTTCGGTTAGAAAAAAATGAAAAGAACTCTTATCCCCCATTGGAGTTGGATAAATTCCCTTATTGGGGTATGCGGAGGAATCCGCAAATGCGGTAAGACCACCAAATGTAAAAATGGTGAGTATCAACGATAATGATAATAGACGTAATTTTCGCACCACGTGCCCCCTTCGGTTATTCAAACTATTTTGTGCATGATACCACTTTTAACGCCCAAAAGCAACCTATACTTGCTTTTTACCTAATAGTGTCGCATAATCCCCAAACTTATCGTTTTCTGACCCTGTTCAGTTGGTTTTTCCTCTGAAATAGCTCTTACGCAAAGCTGTGTTATCAGCCACCTGGTTAGCAACGATTTTTCGCGCCGATAGGTGGTTTACACACGGGTTTTCCGTTGTGCGCCCTCGAGTGCATTTTAACGAGGAAACGAACATGTCTTTTGCATCTTTTAATCTTAATCCTAATTTACTTAAAGCCGTTACCACAGCCGGTTATATTACCCCTACCCCAATCCAATCGGCAACGATTCCTATCTTGCTAGCCAAACGTGATCTAATGGGCACAGCCCAAACCGGTACAGGTAAGACAGCCGCCTTTATTTTGCCCGCTTTACAACGCCTGATGACCCCTAGACCCCACAGACAGGCTCCCCGGGTACTAGTGCTTGTCCCGACGCGTGAGCTTGCCCTACAAGTGGAAAATTCGGCCAAGAAATATGGCAAATACTCAGGTGTAGTACGTGTTGTGAGCATTCTTGGCGGTATGTCTTATGGACCTCAATATCGGCAATTAGCCCAACCGGTAGACATATTAATTGCCACTCCAGGCCGCCTTATTGACCACCTGGAAGGCGGCCGCATTGACCTTTCTCACCTAGAAATACTTGTCCTCGATGAAGCTGACCGGATGCTGGATATGGGTTTCTTAGAAGACGTGAAATACATTGCTGCCACAACTCCTAAAACTCGACAAACACTGATGTTTTCAGCCACTTTCGATGAGCGCATTGCAAAACTTGCTCAACAACTGCTTAAAAATCCAGAGCGCATTAATATTGCTCAGCAACAAGCACGTCATACCCAAATTGAACAACACCTGCATTATGCTGATGATTTTGCTCATAAAAAGCAGTTACTCTTGCATTTTTTAAAGAGTAATACGCTTGACCGCGCCATCATTTTTACAGCGTCCAAACGAGGTGCTGATAAATTGGCAAAAACCATCTGGCAAGAGGGGCATGCCGCAGCTGCATTGCACGGCGGGATGCAACAACGTGCCCGTCTACGCACTCTCAACGATTTGCGCCACGGTAATCTTCGAATCTTAGTGGCAACGGATGTGGCTTCACGAGGAATTGACGTTGAAGGCATCAATTACATTTTTAATTATGATCTGCCACGCTCACCGGAAGATTATGTACACCGCATTGGCCGCACTGGGCGTGCGGGCGCATTTGGCACAGCCATTGCTTTTGCCACGGTCGAAGAACAATCCGTCGTAAAACGAATAGAGCGATTTATTGGGCATAGCATTCCAATACAAGTCATTCCAGGACTAGAACCTCGACGCTCTGTACAAAACGCACCTGCGTTTAAGCGTAAAAAGACAGGATATGGTAATAAAAATAAGGGAGCAGCAGCAAAAGCAAAATTCACTTCTTATCATGATCGGCGTCGTGATGACCGTCCGGCAAACTCAAAAAATAAGGGTAGACCGAACAATCCTGCAGTAAATCGTTTTGCAAACCAGCAAAAGCGTAGTAATAGTCAAGCTTCAAAAGCGCATAAAACAGTGTAACCCATGTACACTGCCATTAAGTTAAGACAACTGCTGCAACTTCACATCCGTCATTGCGAGGAGCGTTAGGTCGGCATTCTAAAACGTTTTAATCATTTTTGTCGTGTAGAGGGCTTTGCGCAAAAATAAAATAGATACTTAATATTACGTTAAGTTTAATACTGTTTAATATCATACGTTAAAAATCATAGATTCCCGGGGGGGAGATCATGTCAAAAACGCTTGCGCTATGGCAAGAAATATGTGCATTTATTTCTGTCCATAAAAATTCATCCTTACCTGATGAAATCCAATTAAAGATAAGTAATCTTTCTAAATCACAACTAAAAAAATTCACCAAAATCACAGATGGAAATAATGACACTCTTTTACACCATGCAGTGACTTGTGGCACAGATGATTTAGCAAAGTGGCTTATTCAAAAAGAAGCTAATATCAATGCCATAAATGATAAAGGGAGTACTCCATTATCATTAGCAGAGGAAAAAAATAACCCAGCAATTATTCAGATACTATGGCAAGAAATATATGAATACATTGATACCTATGAAGTGTCATTATTGCCAGAAAAGTTTTTTTCGCAACTAAGCATGCTTTCTAAAGTGCAGCTCCAACAATTTATTAATATAAAAGATAATGAAAATAGGAGCCTTTTACACGAAGCAGCAATTTTTGGTATCGATAATTTAGTAAATTTTCTTATTCAAAAAGGCGCTAATATCAATGAACAGGATAATAATGGTAATACTCCACTCATTTTAGCGATTTTTGCGGAAAATCCCAATTTGGTAAAAAAATTGATCGTAAATGGAGCTGATCTAACCATCAAAGATAATTTTGGATTAACACCAATATTGGTCGCCGCCAAACAAAATACAGAAGTAATTAATAAGGCTCTAAAAGATTCAAATGTCGAATTTAATTTTGATGAGTATAATTCATATAGCGAAATCCTTCGTAGTTTTAGTAAAAAAATATCGGGGGGAATTAATAACGAGAGAATAAATGTAAATCTACTCGAGGGTGGTGCCCCTATTTCTGCAATGAAGGATTTAACCCAACGATTTCAGGACTTCAGTAAAACTCAATCTGCGCAAGATAAATCAGAATACAATGCCATCATTAAAGCATTAAAAACGTTAACCAAGTATCCCAGTGAAGACCTAAATATACATACTGGAAAATTTATTTTAATACAAACAGGCTTTAAAGGGCATTATATTCCAGCTGTTTTACATAAAACGGCAAATGGCGAGATTCAATTAAGCATAGTAGATCGAGCTGCTTTCCATAAACAAATAGCTGGCAATGCTTACAACGAAGATAATAAATCGGGACCTTGTATTATAAACATTGAAATTCCTAAACAGCATTTATCTAAAGTTATAGAATTATTAAACAAAGCGAATAAATTAGATGAATTAGAAGCAGAAAATATCTTTTCACATGAAATTCCAAATTTAGTTGATAAAAAATATCAAATTGATCCGCAAAGTATCCAAAAACATCTTAAAACAGGCACTTGTTATT
>JBAUEV010000112.1:0-2899 GCA_049678805.1 Gammaproteobacteria bacterium | reverse complement strand
TAGTTTAGCCGAATTGGAACCACGGTTATTTTCTTTCAATAGTCCTGCCGGTGCTTGTCCTGCATGTGATGGTTTAGGTGTCAAAGAATTTTTTGATCCGCGTAAAGTGATTGTCAATCCTGAATTAAGTTTAGCTTCAGGCGCCATTCGGGGTTGGGATCGGCGGAGTTTTTATTATTTTCAAGTGCTGACTTCACTGGCAAAGCATTATGATTTTGATCTAGAAAAACCCTATAAAAATCTACCAGAGAAAATTCATAAGATATTGTTATATGGCAGTGGTGATGAGCCTATCACGTTTTATTATTTACAAGATTCTGGTAAAAAAATACGTCGTACTCATCCATTTGAAGGCATTATTCCCAATATGGAACGGCGTTATCGTGATACTGATTCAGGAACAGTACGTGAGGAATTGGCGAAATATCTGAGTAGTAGCGTTTGTGATGAATGTCAAGGTGCGCGCTTGCGGATAGAGGCGCGCAATGTGTTTATTGAAGATAAAAGTTTGCCTCAAATTACTGCATTACCCGTGCTACAGAGTTTTGCCTTCTTTCAAAATTTAAAATTATCGGGCGCTCGTGGCAAAATAGCGGACAAAATTTTAAAAGAAATTAATGGCCGTTTAGGTTTTTTAATAAGTGTAGGATTGGATTATTTGACCTTAGCACGCAGTGCCGAAACATTATCGGGTGGTGAAGCACAACGCATTCGATTAGCGAGTCAAATTGGTTCGGGTTTGGTTGGCGTGATGTATATTTTGGACGAACCTTCTATTGGTTTGCATCAACGTGATAATGAGCGGTTATTAAAAACCTTAATGCATTTACGTGATTTGGGGAATACCGTGATTGTGGTGGAGCACGATGAAGAAGCTATTCGGCATGCAGATCATGTTGTGGATATTGGGCCTGGTGCTGGGGTGCATGGTGGGCGTATTGTGGCGCAAGGTACACCGCAAGCTATTATTGATAATCCACAATCTTTAACCGGGCAATATTTAGCAGGCTTACAACAAATTCATATTCCTAAAAAACGCATGGCCTATGATCCCAAGCGAGTGTTACGCTTGCGTGGAGCACGTTGTAATAATTTGAAAAATATTAACGTGGATATTCCAATTGGTTTAATGACATCTATCACGGGTGTGTCAGGCTCCGGTAAATCAAGTTTAATTAACGATACATTATTACCTATTGCTGCTGAAAAATTGAATGAAATGATGCACCAACAGCCAGGACCATATGAAAGTATTACAGGATTAGAATTTTTAGACAAAGTAGTCAGTATTGACCAGAGTCCGATTGGTCGCACGCCTCGTTCTAATCCAGCGACTTATACCGGACTATTTACCCCCATTCGTGAATTATTTGCAGCAACTCCCGAAGCACGCTCGCGTGGTTATCAAGTAGGGCGGTTTAGTTTTAACGTAAAAGGTGGCCGCTGTGAAGCATGTCAGGGCGATGGTGTTATCAAAGTTGAAATGCACTTTTTAGCCGATGTGTATGTAATGTGCGATGTATGCAAAGGCAAACGCTATAATCGCGAAACATTAGATATTCGTTACAAAGGCAAAAATATTCATGAAATATTAGAGATGACCGTGGAAGAAGCACGGCCATTTTTTGATGCAATACCTGCAGTGGCGCATAAATTACAAACGCTCGTTGATGTGGGATTGGCTTATATTCATCTGGGACAGAGTGCGACTACGTTGTCAGGCGGCGAGGCGCAGCGTATTAAGTTATCACGTGAATTATCACGGCGTGATACTGGGAATACGCTTTATATTTTGGATGAACCGACTACCGGTTTGCATTTTCATGACATTAAACAATTATTAGAAGTATTGTATCAATTGCGTAAACGAGGGAATACCGTCATTGTGATTGAGCATAATTTAGATGTGGTTAAAACGGCAGATTGGATTATTGATTTGGGGCCTGAAGGCGGTGATAGAGGTGGTGAAGTTATTGCCACGGGTACACCTGAACATATTGTACAGCAGCAAAAATCGTATACCGGGCAGTTTTTAAAAGAGGTGTTACAAAAAAAGTAGCCACTTTTTTAACCCGTGGGCTTATTTTTGACTTAAAGTCGTTAAAAATCGCATCTTGAGGTGTAATGGTTATATGCTCACACAACTTTATACAATTGGCCATTCAACGCATACGCTTCAAGAATTTCTTGATATTCTGCATGCGCATGAAATTACCAGCCTAGTAGATATCCGCACTATACCAAAATCTCGTCATGTGCCGTGGTTTAATGAAAAGAAGTTGGGTATTTCACTGCGTAAAGAAAAAATTGCCTATACCCACTTGCCAAAATTGGGTGGATTACGTCGAACTAATAAAAATTCTCTCAATTTGGGGTGGCGCAACGCAAGTTTTCGTGGTTTTGCAGATTATATGCAAACGCCTGAATTTTTCGCGGGGCTAAAAGATCTTAATGAAATAATAAAGAAGAAGGGCAGAGTAGCTATTATGTGTGCTGAGGCAGTGCCTTGGCGATGTCATAGATCACTTATTGCGGATGCAGAAATAGTGCGCGGCATCACGGTTTTGGATATTATGAGCCGCACCTCTGTTCATGCTCATACGCTGACTGCTTTTGCAGTAGTGGATAGATCAAAAAGACCGATAAAAATTTATTATCCTGCCCCAAATACTTTGCAATACTAACTAAATTTTTTTAATTGTTTTTTTGTAAAAAAAACGATTATACTGATATTTCAATTAATATTGGCGATCACTCAAAAGGAACTACAAGTATGACACGCCATATCCACTCACCCCATGATCGTTTTTTCAAATCTGCCATGAGCAATAAAAAAGTCGCTAAAGCTTTTTTTGAAATCCATTTGCCTGCACATATCCGTGATGTTGTTAATCTTGAT
>JBAUEV010000111.1:0-13911 GCA_049678805.1 Gammaproteobacteria bacterium | reverse complement strand
ATAAAGAAGGTATTGGTTTTTCAGGAATATTAACAAAGCGAAATATTTCAGTTTTATTGCGCAGAGATAATACCCGGGTTTTCGCTGCTTGCTTCTTAGTTTCCCCCTCTAATTGCAAAGGCAAATCATGTCCTCGAGCATCCAATAAACCAATCACTAATGGAATATGAAAATTTTCTTTGACGGGTTGACCAGGTGTAGGCGGGCACGACTGTTGTATTTGCAATGTATAAATCCGGTTTTTTTCATCGTACGCTGAAGTAATTGTTAACTCCGGTGTTCCTGCTTGGCTATACCAAAGCCTAAATTGCGCTAAATTCATCCCAGAAGCATCTTCCATCGCTTTGACAAATTCTTCAGTGGTAACCGCTTGACCATCATGACGAGTAAAATACAATTCCATGCCTTCAGCAAAATTTTCTGCACCAATCAAGGTGCGAATCATTCGAATGACTTCTGATCCTTTATTATAGACTGTAACCGTATAAAAATTATTAACCTCTATATAACTTTCCGGCCGAATCGGATGCGCCATTGGGCTTGCATCTTGTGCAAATTGGGCAGTGCGTATCACGTTGACATCTTCAATGCGCTGAATAACCGGTGAAAACATATCAGCCGAAAATTGTTGATCGCGAAAAATTGTTAAGCCTTCTTTTAAGGTGATTTGAAACCAATCACGACACGTGATGCGATTGCCTGACCAATTATGAAAATACTCATGACCAATTACACTTTCGATGTGGCCATAATCTTCATCCGTTGCTGTTTCAGGCTCCGCCAAGATGTATTTTGAGTTAAAAATATTCAGCCCTTTATTTTCCATCGCACCGAAATTGAAATCGTTGACTGCAACAATCATGTAAATATCTAAATCGTATTCACGATTGTATACTTTTTCATCCCAATGCATTGCACTTTGCAACGACTCCATCGCGAAATAGGCTTCATCCAGTTTGCCTTTTTCTACATAAATTCGTAAGGCTACCTTTCGACCTGAACGGGTTTTAAAATGATCTGCCAAACAATCCAAATCCCCCGCTACCAATGCAAATAAATAACAGGGTTTTAGCGTAGGGTCTTCCCATTTCACCCACGTTCGTCCATCAGGTAATTGCTTGTTATCCGTTAAATTACCATTTGCCAACAATACCGGGTATTTTTGGGGGTCAGCCGTAATGGTTACCGTAAAACGGGTCAATACATCAGGACGATCAGGAAAATAAGTAATGCGCCGAAAACCATGCGCTTCACACTGCGTACAAAAGACATTTTGAGTTTTATAAAGACCACTTAATTGTGTATTTAATTGCGGCTTGATAGCAACTTCAGTTTCTAAAGTAAAACCGTCGGGTACATTGTTAACTATCAAATGTTCTTCGGTTACCTCATATTGTTTTTCGGTTAACGGCTTTCCATCTAACAAAATAGCGCGCAATTGCAATGTTTCACCATTTAATACCAACGGTGCCGTAGGATGTTGACTTTGCGGGTTACGGCGTAACAGCAATACCGATTTAACCAATGTTTCAGCTTCGTGCAAATCAACATGCAAAAAAATATGGTCAACTAAAAAATCTGGAACTGTATAATCTTTTAAATATATTATTTTTGGTTGTTGTGTCATTTAATTGTTCTCCAACGCAAAACAAAATAGCCCGTTAATCCCGACAACATTGAGCCCACTAACACCCCCATACGTACTAACTTCTCATGATTTCCATCAAATCCACTAAAAGCGAGGCCGCCAATAAATAAACTCATTGTAAAACCTATACCACAAATTAATGCGACTCCATATATCCCGCGCCAATTAGTATTATTCGGCAATGTTGCATAACCGCTTTTAATTATCAACCACGAAGCACCTAAGACGCCAATTTGTTTACCAACAAACAAACCCACAATAACACCTAAGGTGATGGGATTTAGCCAGTCTCCCCATCGAACATTAGCAAAAGAAACACCCGCATTTGCCAAACCAAATAATGGCAATACACCAAAAGCTACCCAAGGATGGAGTAGATGCTCCAAACGTCGTACTGGCGAACGTATTATTTTCACCCCATCCCCTTCTAAGGGAATGGTAAATGCTAATGCTACACCCGCTAACGTAGCATGGATGCCGGACCCAAGTATGCTTAGCCACAATAAGACACCCACTAATAAATAGGGCCATAATTGTTTAATGCCCAAGCGATTTAAAGCGAATAATACCCCTAAACACAATAAACTCATTAACATTGCTAACCAGTAAATTGTTGCAGTATAAAAAATTGCGATGATAATGATGGCACCAAGATCATCAAAAATAGCTAATGCTGTTAAAAATACTTTTAAAGCCAGCGGCACTCGACGACCACATAATGTCAAAATTCCCAAAGAAAAAGCAATATCAGTGGCGGTAGGAATAGCCCACCCTCGTAATCCAACCCCATCATACCAATTGAATAGCACATAAATTAACGCGGGCATTAACATGCCACCTAATGCTGCACTGCCTGGCAAAGCTATTTTACGGAATGAATCTAATTCGCCGCCCCACAATTCACATTTAATTTCTAACCCGGCCAGAAGAAAAAATAAAGCCATTAAACCTTCATTGATCCAAAACAAAATGGGTTTGGCAAAGTGAAATGTGCTTAAATGAATGTTAATAGGCGTTTGTAATAGTGTGTTATAAAAAGTGCTAAACGGCGAGTTATTAATCAGAAATGACAATATCGCTGCGCTCAGCAAAATAATACCGCTGGATGATTCTAAGCGAATAAAACTCCGAATCGCGCTAATCGGTAATTTGTGGATTCTAGTAGTCATTACTTTTCTCTTAAAAACTTAAATAAAAGAAAATAGAGACGATGATGTCATTTCTCTACAATGGAGACAGGGACGCTCCCGATTCTAATTCCTACCAATTAATAAATTAACTTATGTCATCCACTTACACTTCCCACTTGCTTTCTGAATCGCTGCCAACTGACGTTGATGTGCTTGCTCTTCTACCACATCTGCCATAATAACTGTCAAAGGTTGTCGCTTACGGCCAATATTTTGTTTGATCTGCGTAGGACGCGTAACTTTCGGATTCAACGCCGATTCTTCAAACAAGCTACCTTGCCCCCCCGTCATCGCCAGATATACTTCTGCCAACAAACGCGCATCTAATAACGCCCCATGCAAAGTGCGCTCTGTATTATCTACACCATAACGCTTACACAACGCATCTAATTTATTGGGTTGTCCAGGATGTTTTTGACGTGCTAATTGTAAAGTGTCAATCACAGAATGTTTCTGTGCCAATGACGGTAATTGTTTGCCTGCTAATTGCAATTCATAATCCAAGAAACTTATATCAAAACTTGCATTATGAATAATCAACTCTGCACCTTCTAAATAAACTAAGAGTTCATCTAAAATTTCTCGGAATAATGGCTTATCTGCTAAAAAACTTTGAGTAATGCCGTGTATTTGTAATGCACCTGCATCAATTTCACGTTGCGGATTAATATACCGATGAAAATGCTTACCCGTTAAACGGCGTCCTACCAACTCCACACCACCCATTTCGATGATGCGGTGTCCATCTGCTACGGATAATCCGGTGGTTTCAGTATCTAAAACAATTTGTCGCATAATAGGCTATTCCTAACAAAAAAATCTTTGAGAAAAAAACCACTCTGGAATGCGGGGTAAGTTCAGAGGTGGGGGTGTAGGCTATCTCGTTCAATGCGACTAGCTATCAGGATGATAGCGAGATGGTACAGGGATGTACCACGGAGCATGGAACGAGATAGCCTACACCCCCACCTCTGAACTTATTCTCTCTACATTCAAAAATTTTAATCATGCCGCTTAAGCAACTCATCAATCGCACGATTAGCAAGCGCATCAGCAATTTCATTTTCCACATGACCACTATGACCACGCACCCAATGCCAAGTAATATGATGACGCTGTGCCTCCTGGTCGAGCAATTGCCATAAATCCAAATTTTTAACCGTATTTTTTCCTTTTTTACCACGCCCCCAATTTCCCGCTGAATCAGAATTTTTCTTCCATGTCTCAATCCATTCGGTAATACCATTGCGCACATATTGCGAATCAGTCGTTAATTCAATGTCACATGAACGTTTTAACGCTTGTAATGCTTTGATAGTAGCAAGCAATTCCATCCGATTATTGGTTGTCATTGCTTCCGCACCGTATAAAATCTTTTCCTGTGCCCCATAACGTAGTAGCGCTCCCCACCCACCAGGACCTGGATTACCACGGCAGGCGCCATCCGTAAAAATAAACACTTTTTTTGCAATTTTTGTCATAATCAGCGGTTTAAACGCGTCGGTTGTACCACACCATGCCGTACGGACACGCGCTTAGGCTTTTCCCTAGCACAAATAGGTATCGGTTTAGTCGTGCGTTTTTGTGCCACAATTAAAAACGCCGCTCCAAAATAAGGCCATAACATCTGCCCTACGCCCTCTAAAAATAATAATTTCTCTTGCCAAGCGGATGAAGCCAAAGGTGGACGAAAAAAGAGACTTTTGTGATCCACAACCCAATAACCTATGTCCCTTAACCAACGACGTACCCGATATGAAGTAACAAACTGGCCATGCCACGGATAACAACGCCGAGATTTGATTAATTTAGTTCCGCCCCAAAGACTGAGTGGGTTGTACCCTAATACCACAATATAGCCTTCAGGAATGAGCACTGTGTAAATCTCTTGCAGAATTTGCAAGGGCTCAGCGGCAAACTCCAACACATGTGGCACAACGGCTAAATCAATACTGTCAGGGGCAAAAGGTAAGGCAGCAAAGTCTGCACATATCCGATTATTTGCCGATGAATCATCGGCTACCGGCGAAAGAAAAATTTTGTGTAACATACGGCTGCTTTCAAGCCAATTGTTGCCTTTTATCCTACCCAACTGGAGTGCATGGTAACCAAATTTATCGGCCAATAAGGATTGCAGTGCTAATCGTTCTGCTGCGAGAAGATTCTTGCCAGGCGATTGGCTATGCCAATCGGCCATTTGTTTTGACTGCACCATAGTGTCAACCTAACTTAGACCATTAACACGGTAAAATACGATAAACTCAAGCTTGAATTTAAAATATATCCGCCTACCATCTAGCCATTTTACTGCCCGAATGCAGTGGGCGCTACAGGGCGAGCCCATTAAAGTTTTACTTGCTACTAGAGCCATTCTTTGCCAACGAGTAGCCTCTGCGTTTGGTATTCAATAGTACATCCTGGTACCATCCCTTATCTGTACATGACAAAAATTTTTCTGCCCCGTCTTAGTAAAATCATTCTACAACCCTTTAACCATTTGTAAGGTAAATGATGCTCAACATCTCTCCCATCTCAGCTTTTCGCGATAACTATATCTGGCTGATTACTCAGCCAGACAATCCTTATGCCGTTGTTGTTGATCCAGGGGAAGCCCAGCCGGTGTTATCCACTTTAGCAGCTCGGCAACTGCAACTAGCTGCTATTTTGGTTACCCATCACCACTACGACCATTGCGGTGGCGTACCTACTCTATTGCAACATCATTCTGCACCTGTATTTGGCCCTGCTCACGAATCCGTCCCAATGTTAGACGTTAACCATCCTGTTACCAAAACTGAACGAGTTTATATTGATCCAATGAAATTGGAGTTTGCTGTGTTGGATATCCCTGGCCATACACGCGGTCATATTGCTTTTTGGGGGCATGGGTTTTTATTTTGTGGTGATACTCTGTTTACAGGTGGGTGTGGGCGCGTTTTTGAAGGAACAACTGACCAAATGTATGAGTCACTCACGCAGTTGGCTAGTTTACCGAATGAAACGGCAGTTTATTGTGGGCACGAATACACTGAAGCAAATTTAAAATTTGCTCAACAAGTAGAGCCTGATAATCAAAAATTGCGTGATCGTTTGCAGCAGGTAACAGCATTAAGAGCGCAGCAATTACCAACGGTACCTGCAACATTGCTTTTAGAGAAACAAACCAATCCCTTTCTACGCTGTCATCTACCCACTGTAAAAATAGCTGCAGAGCATTACGCCGGTCGCAAGTTGCAACAACCTGCTGAAGTATTTGCCGTTATTCGTGAGTGGAAAAATTCATTTTAAAATTCTTCTCCCCCAATAATAAAAAAAACGTTTTCTCCTCCTTCTAATACTCAATCGGCGTTGTTACTATCGGTGCTTTTTTACCTGCACGAACAGCAAAGAAATAAATAATAAGGGTAAATATCGCAATGACTAGAAAATCCATACCAAAAGGGATAATGTTTTTACCCCCGCTGAATGAACCTAAATAAGAAATAATCCCCAAACCGATCAAATAAGGAAATAACCAAAATGCAGTTTGCCAATGCGAAATATTTTTAATGTTGGTTAGATAATTACGACGAAATAAAAACACAATCAATCCAACTGCAATACCAATCAACAAACGATAGATTGTATTCCACCCAGCCCAGAAAACTAATAAATTACAGGCATAAAATGCTAAAAATGAAAATGGATGTACATAAGGCACGCGAAAAGGTCGTGGTTGATTAGGATGAGTATGACGTAGTGTAATAAGGGCAAGTGGTCCAATACTATAGGAAACCACAAAACTGGTAACAATAAAGCCTACCATACTTTGCCAACCTCGAAAAGGTAGAAATAACATCAATCCCACGAAAAAATTAACCCATATCGCATTCATGGGTACACCATAGCGGTTAATTTTTTTCATAAATTCTGGAAAAAATCCTGTCATGCCCATGGCATAATTTACGCGTGCAGTGGCTGCTGAATAAATGTAGCCTGTGCCAAAAGGCGAGATAATTGCGTCGGCATAAATCACCATTACCAACCACGTGATTCCTAAAGTAATTAAAATACCGGCAAATGGTCCGCTATCACCCGTAAAACTTAATTTTTGCCAACCATGGCTTAAAAATTCTGGCTTCAAAGCACCAATAAATGTCAATTGCAGGGCAACATATAAAATAATGCAAAATAATAATGAACCAAGCAATGCTATTGGCATTGCCCGTTGAGGATTTTTCGCTTCTTCTGCTAATTGAATGGCTGAGTTATACCCCATAAAAGAAAAGACCACCCCCCCCAATGGTAAAGCTGCCAAAATACCATGCAAACCAAAAGGTGCAAAACCTCCAACAGCGTAGAAATTACTGCTATGGAAATCCACGCTTAATAGCACCAACACCGTCAGTATCGGTACTACAAATTTGATAAATACAATAAAATTACTCGCAAAGCCATACACCGCTGCGCCATGCCAGTTCAAAACACACATCAAAAACAACATCCCAATGGCAACAACCGTACCAAGTTCCGTGAGCGCAGTGGCACCTCCTACTTTATGGACTAGCCCAGGAATATAAGCCCCGGCATATTGCAGCATCGCCAGTGCTTCCACCGGTGCAACGACCACGCTCGATAACCATACCATCCAACCGATGGTAAAACTAAGTAATGGGCCGTGGCTATATTCAGCAAATTGCACCATTCCACCTGCAACTGGAAAAGCAGTAGAAAGTTCAGCAAAAGTAAAAGCAATGAATAACATGAGCACGCCACCTAAAATCCACGCTATCACAGCTGCTGGACCCGCTAATCTAGCGGCATAAAGAGCACCAAATAACCAACCTGAACCTATCATGCTACCTACAGCAGAAAGCCATAGCGTTAACGAACCAATAGAACGTTGAAACTTCATAATTTTTTTCCTTAATTGTAATTAAGTAACAATCTCTAATTGTGCATGACCCTTAGCATCATAAATTAAGGCGCTACCTTGCTCATGCCAAGCACCAAGCACCATTCTACTAAAATTTTGATCTGCTACTAGCCAGTTGTGAATCGCTGGAAGATGAGTATGCCCATGAATCAAACGAGCGGTTTGGTAACGCGCCATCAATTGCTGCACTGCTTCAGGGGTTACATCCATAATATTATCGGCCAATTGTTGGGTACGACGATAACTCATATGTCGTAACCGTTTCCCCATTTTACGCCGCAATTTAAGTGGTATTGCCAATATCAAACGCCGTATCCAGGATTGTTGCACAAAACGCCGGAAATATTGATGCCGTCTATCTTGGGTACAAAGGAAGTCGCCATGGGTGAGTAAAACGGATTGTCCATACAAATCAATAAGTGTGGGGTCTTGCAACATCTTGCAGCCACTTTCTTGGGCAAAACGTTGGCCCAGTAGAAAATCGCGATTACCTGCCATTATATAAACCGGCACGCCGCTCTCGACTAGAGTTTTTAGCGCATTTTTAACAGTTTGGAGAAATACTTGATTGTCATCATCACCCAGCCACACTTCAAACAAATCACCCAGAATATATAACGCATCTGCATGAGGTGCTTGTTGCTGGAGAAAACGATAAAACAATTGCAAAATTTCAGGCTGGCTTTCTTGCAAATGCAAATCGGAAATAAACAATGTATATGGTGCAGTAGTCATTTTTCGCTACGGAAGGTTTACTCTATAAACTAATAAAATCCTCGCTCCTCGCTCCTTACTACCTACGTGCCGCGACTGGTTCGCGCTCAATTCCACCTCACTGCCTACGTGCCGCGACCTCATTCCCTACGTGACGCGACTTGTTCGGCGTTGTTGCATATTTTCTTATTTTTGGAATGCCGTGTGGGTGTCGTTTTCAGACAAAACTGCATCCTGCGGTCGGAGAATGCATCCCTGTATTCTACGGTCTTCCAACGACACCCACACGGCATTCTTACCTAATGACCTTGATTTATAAGAAATATGCAACAACGCCGGCTTGTCCGCGGCATACAGTTTTTTCGTCGTTGCGAGAAGGAGTAAATGCATTTGCCCTGGATGCTCATGTTGCTACACTATCCAGTCTAGCAAACTATCGCTTAGAATAAGAAATTAAAATTTAGGTTTACAAACAATGAAAACTTTTTTAACCATTGCCATGTTGGTCATTGCTGCGGTCATTGTTCTGCCGGCGCAGGCCGTTGCCGCACAATACTCGTCAATCGTTATCGACGCGCAGACGGGACAAGTGATAAGTGAATACAAGGCCGATTTGCCGAATTACCCGGCTTCACTCACCAAGATGATGACGCTTTACCTCACTTTTGAGGCGCTGAAACATCAAGTCATTACTCCCAACACTCGGCTTATCGTGTCGCGGCATGCGGCGGCGCAAAAGCCAACGAAGCTCAATCTCGTTGCTGGCAAGAGCGTGCCGGTACATGATCTCATTCTGGGCCTGGTGACCCAATCCGCCAATGACGCCGCGGTGGTGCTCGCGGAACGGCTTGAAGGGACTGAGAGCGCTTTCGCCAAGCGCATGACCGAAACGGCACGAGCGATGGGCATGAACAACACCACCTTTTTCAATGCCTCAGGTCTGCCCAACCAGTTCCAGCGCAGCACAGCTCGTGACCTCTGCACTCTCGCCCGTCGTCTCTACATCGATTTTCCGCAGGATTATCGCTACTTCGCGACTAAAAAATTTACCTATCGCGGCGCCACCCACATCAATCACAACCATCTGATGAGCCGCTTTGCTGGGATGGACGGAATCAAGACCGGCTACACCGATGCCTCAGGCTACAACCTCGCAGCCTCCGCGGTGCGTGACAACCGCCGCGTGATCGGCGTGGTGATGGGCGGGGGTTCAGCCCATGCCCGCGACATGAAGATGGCAGCTCTGCTTAAAGCCGCGTTTAACGGCCGACCCTCACCTGATGTTAAGAGGCCAAAATTCTCTCCACACGACTTAAATGATTAAATTGTTGTATATTTCTTATTTGTTGTATATTTCTTATTTTTAGAATGCCGTGTGGGTGTCGTTTTCAGACAAAACAGCAACCTGCGGTCGGAGAATACATCCCTGTATTCTACGGTCTTCCAACGACACCCACACGACATTCTTACCTAACGACCTTATTTATAAGAAATATACAACAACGCCCCTTCGACCGGGGATAGTACGAGTTCAATTTTCGATTACTAAATTGATGGGTGCCTTTTTACTTGCTTTTGGGTTACGATTACTTTTTCTACAGCGTCATTAATTAAAGTAGATAACTTGTTTTATGCCACATACAATACCAAAAACTCGTTTCTGTCCTAGCCCAACCGGTTTAATGCACTTGGGGAATTTACGTACTGCGCTTTTCAGTGCTTTATTAGCTAAAAAGCTGAATGGCATTTTTTTATTGCGCATTGAAGATACTGATCGGCTGCGTTCTCAACCCAAATTTACCCAAACTATTTTTGAAGATTTACGCTGGTTAGGGCTTGAATGGCAGGAAGGGCCTGAGCACGATAAAGGACATGGGCCTTACTGGCAATCACAACGTCAAGCGATTTACGATCATTATTACCAAATCGTCCTTGAGAAAGGTTTAGCTTATCCTTGTTTTTGTAGCGAACAACAGTTGGCATTAACCCGCAAAGCGCAATTATCAGCGGGTAAACCGCCACGTTATGCCGGTACCTGCCGTAACTTAACAACTGAACAAATTGTTGCTAAACGTAGCCAAGGTTTAGCAGAAGTATTACGTTTTCGTGTGCCCACCGATCAGTACACTGTTTTTAATGATTTAGTACGTGGCGAACAACGATTTGCGAATAATGATATTGGCGATTTTATTATTCGCCGTGCCAATGGAACTCCGCCATTTATGTATAGCAATGCCATTGATGATGCGTTAATGGAAGTGACCCATACGTTACGTGGCGAAGATCATTTAACCAACACCCCACGCCAAATCATGTTATTGCAAGCGCTACACTTAACCGCTCCTGCCTATGGCCATATCCCGCTCATTGTAGGTGCAGATGGTAGTCCATTATCCAAACGACATGGCAGTCGCAGCGTGCAAGAATTACGGGAACAAGGTTATTTACCAGAAGCAATTCACAATTATATGGCGCGTTTAGGTCATTATTATGAGAATGACGCTTTCATGGATTTATCTCAATTGGCCGCACAATTTTCAATTGCAGCATTGGGCAAATCGCCGGCGCGTTTTGATAGTAATCAATTGTTATACTGGCAAAAAGAAGCGGTATTGCATAGCCCAACGCATCGCTTAGAAAATTGGCTCAATGATACTGCGCGGCAATTAATACCCTCTTCTGCAATTACACTCTTTCTCGAAATTATTAAACCCAATATTACTTTTCCCCAAGAAGTAAATGCTTGGGCAGAATGGTTATTTGCTAAATCACTGCATTATGACCACGATCAACAAGACATTTTACGTACTGCGGGTGAAACTTTTTTCGCAACGGCTTTAGAAGCACTTGAACAACCAGCGGCAAATTTTTCGAGTGTCAGCCAAATGCTTAAAGAAAAACTCGGTGTGAAAGGTAAAGCATTGTTTCAACCTTTACGCGTGGCATTAACTGGACAATTACACGGTCCGGAAATGGATAAATTGTTTGAATTATTGGGCAAAGATCGTGTACGCAACCGGTTGCAGAATTGTTTAGAATTGACTGAAGTTTAGATTTCCCTCCCCGCTTCAAAGGGGAGGAAATAAGAGTTTTTGAATTTCGTAGAGTACGACAATGTTGCAAATTTACAATAGCCTAACCCGCAAAAAAGAATCTTTTAAACCCATCCAACCAGGCAAAATTGGCATGTATGTCTGCGGCATGACGGTTTATGATTACTGCCACATTGGTCATGCACGCGTATTAGTAGTGTTCGACGTTATTACTCGTTACCTACGTGAACAAAATTATCAAGTGCATTACGTGCGCAATATTACCGACATTGACGATAAAATCATTCAACGCGCGCTGGAAAATCAAGAACCTTATTTTGAATTGACCAAACGTTTTACCACTGCACTACATGAAGATGAACGTTTGCTTAACGTATTGCCACCGGATGAAGAACCACTTGCTACGCAACATATTCCCGAAATGATTGTGATGATACAGGCTTTATTAGATAAAAATGTCGCTTATATTGCGGATAATGGTGATGTTTATTACGATGTCAGTCGTTTTCCCGCTTATGGCCAACTTGCTCACCAAGATCTTACAAAATTACAAGCGGGTATGCGAGTAGACGTGGTTGATGTTAAACATAACCCTCTGGATTTTGTGTTATGGAAAATGGCTAAGCCCAATGAACCCAGTTGGGATTCTCCTTGGGGTAAAGGACGCCCTGGTTGGCATATTGAGTGCTCGGCAATGTCTACACATTGCTTGGGCAAGCATTTTGACATTCATGGCGGCGGATTTGATTTATTGTTTCCTCATCACCAAAATGAAATCGCCCAGTCAGAAGCTGCTGATGACTGCCCGTTTGTTAACACTTGGATACATGTGGGTTATGTGCAAATCAATAATGAAAAAATGTCAAAATCGTTGGGTAATTTTTTTACAATCCGCGAAGTTGTGAAACAATATCAACCTGAAATCATTCGTTATTTTATGTTTGCTAGCCATTATCGCAGTCCGATTAATTATTCCACTGATAATTTAATCAGTGCACAAGCCGCATTAACGCGTGCTTACACCACATTACGTGGTTTACCTGTGGTAAAAGAAATCGATTTTGGTGAATTTAGGCAACAATTTCAGGAAGCAATGGATGATGATTTCAATACACCAGTAGCATTAGCTGTATTGTTTGAAATGATACGCGAAATTAATCGGCTTAAAGATGATGGCGATCAAACAGCTGCCGCGCGTTTAGCGAATGGCTTAAAAACACTGGGGAATACGTTAGGTATTTTGCAGCAAAACCCTGAAACATTTTTACAAATGGGTTTGTCGCCCGAGCAAATAAATGAAATCGAGCAGCTTATTGCTGCACGTAATGCCGCACGTAAAAATAAAGATTATGCTGAAGCTGATCGAGTTCGCCAAACATTATTAACCATGGGAATCACTTTAGAAGACACCACCAGCGGCACCATTTGGCGGCGTTTACCATCGGAGGTTTGAGCAAGAAGTTCTACTTCGTTAGAATAATTGATGAGGGATTATTATTTATGGCAACTTTCATTCTTATCCACGGTGCTTGGCATGGCGGTTGGTGTTGGGAGCGTATCGTTCCATTATTAGAGAAACAAGGGCACCGCGTGTTAGCACCCGATTTACCTGGAATGGGTAAAGACCATACACCCCTGGCTGAAATTACCCTTGATCGTTGGGCCCAGTTTGTGGCTGACCTTATTGCACAACAAGATGAAAAAGTGATTCTAGTGGGACATAGCCGAGGCGGTATTGTCATTAGTCAAGCAGCCGAATATGCTGCCAAGCATATTCAGGGTCTCATATATTTAGCCGGTTTTCTAATCCCAAATGGTGAAACCTCAATGGAGACATTGCAGCGTCATCCGCCCGGGCCTGAGCGCCCGATTGATTTTGTCTTCTCATCTGACCAGAGTACAGCGACAGTTACAGCAGAGTCAGTTCGAGAAAATTTTTACAATACAACGTCAGATATTTGGATCGAGCGGGCGAAATCGCAACTTGGAGCCGAGCCAATGATAAGTTACAAGACGCCTCTTAGATTGACTGAAGCAGGCTTTGGGCAAGTGCCCCGTGCTTATATCGAGTGCCTGCAGGATAGAGCAATACCCATTAGTTTGCAACGCAGCATGCTATCTGCATTGCCATGCGAACATGTGGTTACACTGGATACAGATCATTCACCTTTCTATTCAGCACCGGAAATCTTGGTGTCGCAGCTTACTGAGCTGGCAACGTTGTTCTGGGAAATGAACAATCAGAATATTGAGGATGACTATTCTTCTTTGTCGATAACACCCCGAAGATAAGACTTATAACAATTTTGAATACAGGAGACTTATTTGTTGTCCATAATGAAGTAGATTAAGAAAGGATTTATTGAACCAACAATCAAAGGAGCAGAAAAA
>JBAUEV010000110.1:0-2045 GCA_049678805.1 Gammaproteobacteria bacterium | reverse complement strand
TAGTTTCAATTTTCTCAAATATATAAAACGGGATTGAGCAAAGATCACCATTTTAAATAAAACCTAAATTAAAACAGGAGTTCAAATTATGTCTAGAAACCACAATATTCTGCATAAAACAGGAGATTCGCATCACAAACCAGTTCAGAATGACCAGCCTCCATCAAGCAGCCATCCCAAACCTAGATTCAGCGAACGTGAAATCCTCTTAATAACAATGCTTTGCCAAGGAAAAACCATCAATCAAATGGTTGACATAGTTAAGCTATCTCCTCGAACATTGGAATTTTTTTTAAAAAATGCACATGCTAAATTGGGTCATTGTATAAAAAATAGAGTTTGCCGCGATTGATAAACTTATCATTGTGATGGACTCAGCTCCTGCTGATAACAGCAGGAGCGAACCCTTATTGTTATTGTGAAGCGGCTAACTACCCCAATTGAATTCGCGGTGATGCATTCTAGCGATGAAATGTGTAGTTTGCTTTCGGATGGAAAGGGGATGATTTTTCACTAAAAATGAGAATGGTGAATTAATCATTAATGTCAATATCGGACTGAGTGATAGAAATTAACTTATTATTGGGAGAGTAACAGAATAATATGGAACGCTTGCTATTAGTTGCCCCCTCCTGGGTAAAAGAAGATTCGTTTAGTCCTAAAGTGAAAAAATCTATAGCTTTGCCAGCAGTTCCCTTGTCTCTGGTTTTATAAATATCACAGAAATTCTGGCCTTCTTTGTACGATGCTACAGGGCTACCGAGTGCAGCTATTACCTTAGTTCGGTTATCACCTATACTGAATTGCGATATGTTTACAGAACTTGGACTGGTTGTTTGCATCAGGGAAGCGCAAGCAACGAGGGTTATTGGTAAAAAAAGAATGCAAATAAGATGTAATTTTTTCATTATTTTAAGGCTTCAAAATTAAAAGAGGTCGGCACGCATCAATCTCCCATTTCTTCTTCGGTATGGGCGTCGTTATCGCCAGTGGTGAAGCTTTTAATTTTAACCGCATCATTGAAAAATTGAATGCTAATTGTTATTTGCTTATTTTGCCATATGGCGGAAGTACCGGAGAGATTGCCAAATGTAATAGCATCGGCGCTCTTCGGAGTGCCTAGGATATCAATAACCTGTTGGTAGCTCATGCCCGGCTGGATTTTATCGTAATTTTCTTTAGTAAGTTTATTAGAAAAAGAGCATGCGGCTAACACCCCTATTAGACCAACAATAATGCCATATTGGCGTAGCAGCTTAATCATATGAACCCTCTATACAATAATCTTGAGTGACGGCGTGCTTTAAGAGCATAGCTTATCTTAAATTGAGTAAGAGATGGGTGATATTCTGAATGATGCGACTCATTACCAGGAAGATAACGAGATGGAACAGTGATGTGTCGCTGAGTATCATACCGAATATCACCCATCTCTTACTCAATTTGGGATAGCCCCAGCTAAGAGCACACACCGTGTTGTCAGTATATCCCAAATCCTATAAGCTTGGTAGTTATATTGCCAATTGTTCAGGCTGTTCCCCACACCGTAATGGATTTAGTGACTAATGACCCATCAGGAAATACTGGCTATTCAAACTAAAGATCGTAGTATTTTAGATATTACCGCGGCCGTAGTGAGGGTAGTTGAGCGGGCAAGCTATCCCATGGGGTTATGCAACTTATTTATCCGGCATACCAGCGCCTCGCTGATTGTTTGTGAAAATGCGGATGTGCAAGTACGGCGCGATTTAGAGGCTTTTATGAGCCGTTTGGTGCCAGATGGCGACCCTTTATTTCGGCATACGGCAGAAGGAAAGGATGATATGCCGGCACATGTGCGTACGATTCTCACACAAACTAGCCTTGTAATACCTATTCAGGATTACCATTTAGCGTTGGGCACTTGGCAAGGCATTTATCTTTGGGAGCATCGACGTATGGCTTATTGCCGAGAGGTGGTCGTAACTGTTCTTAACTAACTATTTTACGATAAGTACATTATTGCCTACGCCAGGGCAAACGCATTTACTCCTCCTCACTGCCTA
>JBAUEV010000109.1:0-10238 GCA_049678805.1 Gammaproteobacteria bacterium | reverse complement strand
ATTGGTTAAGTGTGCATCCATGGCTTTTCTCTTATGTCGTTTTGGTTAATTTTCTAGTAATTTCCGGTTTGGGAAATAGAACTTTCTTGAGCTTTTTCCGAGCAATGCGTCAAATTGTTTTTTTCATGCTTTATAGACTAAGCACCTTTTACTAATTGGTAATGTTTAAATAAAAAATTCTAAATTAGTTCATATTAAAATATTAAAAGTTCTATTTGTCAATTATTTTTGGAACTTATTCTAATAAAATTCTTTTCGGCTAGGAAATATGGGATTTATTATCAGTTTTTAGAGAAAAATATGAACTTTTTATTTATAATGTTCTAAGATAACTGTAAATCTGAACTTTTACGAAGCGCTGATAGAAAAAACCATTGAAAATTAACAACTTTGCTGATCGCCTAAATCTTGCACTTGATAAAGAGGGTTTTCCACCAAAGAATCGAGGTCGAATTCAATTGCTTGCTGAAATGGTTGGATTAACTCATAGAGGTGCAAGTAAGTGGATTAACGCAGAAACTTGCCCGCCCACCAAAAAATATGCTTCATTAGCTAAAAAGTTGAATGTCAAAGAAGAATGGCTAAAAACAGGTCAAGAACCTATGTTGGAAGAAAGTATCGTTGAGGTTGGCGAACAAGATGGGATTTCTATTATTGTACCTGTGTATCATGTTGAAGATTTTTTATCACAAACAAAAGCACCAATTCAAACTATCAATTGTAATTTGCCCACAGTCGGTAAATTATTTGCTATCCAGTTAGAAACGGAAGCTATGTCACCTCGCTTCCCTAAAGAAAGTATAATTATATTTGATGATGAAAAACAACCAAAAGACGGAGATTTCGTTTTTGTAGATTTTGACAACTACCCTGTTCCTCTATTTAGACAGTTGTTAATTACAGGATCTTCCAGATATCTTAACGCACACAATCCTAAATTTGATAGACTATTAATAACAGAAAAAAATAAAGTCTACGGTACAATGATCCAAGCGATACTATCGTTTATCTAAGTTCAGTTAAGGTGCGTCATTTGTCCGCAGATATAGCCTATTTTTGCCACATCTTCTTTTGAATAAAATTTATATTCCTCAGAAAACAAAATGTCGATTGGCTTTTTCAAAAACTGTTTATTGGTTTTATTATCTGTGACGTGTAAGGTAGCAATGTTGTCTTTAGTAATTTTATATCGATTATTTTCTTTATATGCTTCACGCATAAGCTTTTCAGCTTGCATGTGCCCTATTAAGTAGGAAACTCGTGTGGAAACTATTTTATCTAAATTCACTTGTTCGTTAATATCATATTCAGTCACTAAACCTTCATGAGTTACCGCTATTATTTTTTCCCCCGAAATCTTAACCTCAATTACTTTATCTTTTGATAAATAATAAAGATCGTTAATGCTATTCACATCAACTGGGTGCATATTAGGAACAATATCCCCAGCAACTTTTATTTGCTGAATGGACATTGGCGATAAAATGTCGCCCGGGCGATCAGTTAACGCCAGTTCTATCATTTTTGATTTTTTATATTCGTCAAGGGTCGTGACAATACGGTATCTAACAGCCTGCCGGCTCTCTGCTCTGACACGAGAGTCGTGATAAAGTTTTGCAATTTCGACAATAAAGCTGCCAATTGCTTTCGGAAATCCAGTTCTCATATTTAAAAGGAGCTCATGATAGATGATAAATCGACATTATAAAGGTTCTCATCGAACTTAATAACTTAAGGCAGATTTCCAAAACTTTGGTACAGTTCCTCTACTATCTGCTGATTCATTTTATTTCTCCAATGTTTAAATTAATTATGCACTGATTATGCTAAATTTATTTAGAACTTTTGTCAAAGGATAGTTCTATATTATGTGTACCTTAACTCAGTATCGCGATAAAATGTCTACTTAATGGATAAAAATTCTATCTTACTAGGAGCTTATATCCCCATCATGTCAAAAATATGCGAGCTTTCTGCCACCCAATTGGCGGATAAAATTAGAACAAAGGAACTTACCGCTGTAGAGATTTCTCAAGCGTTTATAGATAGAATTCAGGAAGTTAACCCGTTTATTAACGCTATTCAGCAATTTGATCCTGAACGTATATTGAGAGAAGCGCAAAATGCCGATCATGCAGTAAGTACAGGAGAGAAAATAGGCAAGCTGCACGGTTTACCTATTACCGTAAAAGACACTTGCCACATCAAAGGATTTAAATGCAGTAAAGGTTTTCCTGGTTTTCTTAAGCATCCTTCAACTTATAATGCAACTGTTATAGCAAGATTAAAAGCTGAGGGTGTTATTATATTGGGAATAACAAATACGCCTGAACTATTACTCTCATATGAAACCGATAATTTAATCTATGGAAGAACTAATAATCCACATGACCTCGATAGAACACCTGGCGGCAGTTCGGGAGGCGAAGCTGCCATTATTGCTGCCGGCGGCTCACCAGTGGGTATAGGTTCAGATGCTGGCGGAAGCATCCGTCAGCCAGCTCATTATTCAGGGATATGCGGACACAAACCAACTCAAGGACTTGTGCCATTAACAGGCACTATCCCTATTGATGGTGCCGGCATCGCTGCCCAAATCGCTAGCTTTGGCCCCCTATCGCGGTTTGTTGAAGATTTAACTTTAATAATGGACGTAATCTCTGGCGCTGACCAAAAAGACCCGCACTCACCCCCGCTGATGTTTGGCAATCCTAAAACTATAAATATAAATGAACTGAGGGTGGCTTATTTTTATAATAATGCTGAAACGATAGCATCAGATGACACAGTAAAAACACTCGACGCTGTGGTGCAATCGCTAAAAAATGAAGTTGCTAGTCTCAAGGAATCCTATCCGGAATCAATTAAAGATATTTACCGATTACACTGGGAAACTTTCATCCTAGGCGGCGATGCGGGCGAATCACTTAAACAAGTGTATAAAAATTTTGGTACAACGCAAATATCAAAATTAGCACAACAATTTATTAGCCAGGCGGAAGACTGTCACTTTTCAACTAAAGAACTTCGACAACGCTTTGTTGAAATAGAGCAATTTCGTTATAAGATGATGCGCTTCATGATGAATTACGATGTTATACTTTCTCCTGTAGCCGCAACACCCGCAAGGCTTCACGGAGAAACGTATTCAAACATACCTGATTTCACTTATGTGATGATTCATAATTTAACGGGTTGGCCAGCAACAGTCGTGCCTTGTGGAAAATCGAAAAAAGGACTGCCGATTGGCATTCAAATTGCCGCAGCGCCATGGAACGACCATGTTTGTCTGGCGATGGCAAAGAAACTCCAAGAAATTTTTGGCATTTTCCCGATACCTGAAACCCAAAGCTAAAGAGTTTTTTCTTCACGCCTCTATTAGAGTAACCACCTTGAAGCTATGAATTTATTTTAGAAAATTCTGCCAAACTTTCGCTATAAGGGGAAAACTCTATACCATCAATGTATCTATATAAAATAACCAAAAATTTAGCCACAAAAACCATGGGGATGGTTATTAGTATTTTAACTATACATGTTCCCAGTCCAAGCATTAAAGCATACTTCATACCTTGGTGATAAAATACAATTGGATAAATAACAGCACTCATTATTATTTCAGATATTCCAGAACATATTAAACTACGGAAAATAAAATGCTTTCCACGCATTTTAATTTTTAATCTATTCAAAAATGTAATATTAAAAATTGCAGTTGTAAAATAACTAATGGGTCCAACAATTGTTATTAATACAGAAGTTCCAAGCATAAAACTGTATAATGCGTGATCTTTTGATTGTGATAATAGGGCATTGTTAATAGAAGAAAAAACTATGACTACTATATAGCAAGTCAGAACCAAGTAATAAGATAATCTTTTCCCATATACCTCAGTTATTGAGTCCGCCAAGGGATAAATTGCTGGGAAAATAAAAGCTGCCACCCCAAATGGAAGAGAAAAAAAATACAAATTGATTTTATAGGTGGCAACAATATCAAAAGTGGGTATAAACAAACATAGAACATATAATGAGACAACACCTGCTGCTATTTTGAAACTAGGCTCTTTGTTCATATTCTCTCAACCTTCTAACAATCTCTTCCTGAAAGCTCTCAATTTTATCTAGGTTCAAATAAATTTCATTAAGCCCATTTGCACAAAAATCTTGTGGGATTTTTTTAAACTTAGAATTAAATAATTCATCCTCGTAATAAGTAAAGTAAGGAATATCAAAATTCATTAAATCAAAGTATTCCGATTCAAGAATAAACCTAGATATCCTATGCCACCCATTAAGACACTCCTTGACATATTTTGCTCTTTTTCCATAATCAAGCAAAAATTCAGGATGTAAGCTTGCCCGAAGAACTTCATAATAAAACCGTGTTGGCTTAAAAATAAGCCTTTTTCTATTGTTGTTTCCAAGAAGAATCAGATCTTTAATCGCCGCCACATTACTCTTAATAAGAGCGCAACATAATTTCACCCCATCAATCATTTTGTCAACTGACAAATTAAAATGACTCATCACTGATTTAGTATTTAATTCAGTTGGTAACATTGATGTTGCGTAAATGTCATACGATTTTATGTTTTTCAATTCAGGGTAAAATAAAGACTCACAATCCACCACTACAGGTGTTGAGTTGACACAAAATAGGTTTTCTTTGTGAAAGTCTACCCCTCTCAACAAAATAATAACCGTGATTAATGCACCATAGTGATAAGAAAATCTTATTATGTCAAAACATTTTTCATCATTTATGAACTCTATCTCGGATAAATTATCAGAGCTATTTACTATCTTAAGCAAATAAAAATCAAAAAAACCATCAGTGTTTAATACTCTTAAAACAGAATTTAACACCTCTAAAAGATCAACGCTTACAGGTTTGTAAATAAACTTATCTTTATCTATTGTAACAAGCAATGTACATTTACCGCCATTGTGCATATCTCCGAGTCTTTGTACAGCTACAGTTTTCGACTTATTAGAGATAACCGCTTGTAGATATTTATATTGAGATATATATGCAGGCAATAGCTGTTTTTTTATATTTTTACAGACTAGAAATTTCCCTTTGGATTTAAAAAAATCAATGGATCTTAAGACGTCTTTATTCAAAAAATTAAAGTATTCATCAGTAAAATTTTTACTAATTCCATCAATTGCAATATTGCAACTATTTTTTTCCATTTTCACCTAAAATTTAAACATCATCTAAATATTCATCATATTTACTATGTCATAATATGGAAGCTTAATATGTTAGTGTAGGACTCCTCTAAAATAGTACCACGTATTAGTAGATTTTTCATTAATATGAAAAGATCGGAGAGCTCTGCAATGAAAAAAAAGCTCTTTACTCTAACTCAAATCATCCCCATTTTGAAAGAACTAGAAAGAATATTGCCAGTGATAGAGCTGAATCGCAAACATGAGGTGAGCGAAGCGATAATCTACATTTGGCGTAACAAATTTTCTGGAATACTCGAATCGGAGTTGAAGCGGTTATCTACACACGCAAGTAGATCGTCCATATTTTCCACATTTAATGGCATGACGTAAAGTTTACATCTTCGAAGATCAGTATTATTTATTCAAAATCTTCAATAATCGAAATATCATTTGATAAAAGCATTTTATGGACAGATAAATTTTCTGCTACCCGCTGAGAAAACCAATAAAACACATTACTTCTAGTGTAATCATTGGACTATACACAGTTTAAAGTATTTTTGATATTTTTTTAAAAGAACCATCTGATCCATGACGGGTGTTTTGGTAGTTCCTATTTCCCAAAATGCCTTGAGATTACCAAAGATTTGCTTCACAATATTTTTTAATAACTTTGACAACTGATAACCTATGTATGCTTTCATTAATCAACATATTACCTCCATGGACTCCCCCCTTATCCAAGCGAATGATCGCGGTTTACTACTTGGCGATGGCCTCTTTGAAACTCTTAAAGCCATCAAGGGACTCCCTCTTTTCTTCTCAAAACATTTTGCTCGATTAAAACGTTCTGCTCAGTTTTTGGCGATACCTTTTCTTTATAGCCAAAATGAGATGCTATCCATTTGCCAGCAAGTACTAAATGCTAATAAACTTGATGATAAAGTTGCCTCATTGCGCATTACTTTAACACGTGGGTGTTCAAATAGGGGAATTGACTTACCTACGGATTGCCAACCTACTCTTCTAGTTACTGCTAACAGCTATAGTCCTATAAACTCTTATCCTAAAGCGCTCGTTACCTCTCTACAGCGAAATGAACACTCTCCTTTAATCCGTCATAAAACGCTTAATTATTTGGAGCTTATTCTAGCAAGAAAAACAGCTAAAGAACAAGGTTATGATGAGGGGATTCTACTCAATAGTTGTGGTGCTCTTACAGAATCAGCCACCGCTAATATTTTCTTAGTATTAAATAATGAAGAGATTATAACTCCTAGACTTGAAGATGGTATTCTTCCAGGTATTACACGGGAGGTTATATTTGAGTGTTGTCACATTGTCAATATTCCTTTATCTGAACAGAAAATTATGCCAGAGCAAATTAAAACGGCTACTGAAGCATTTCAAACAAATAGTTTAATTGGCATCCAAACATTTTCATTCATTGATAAACATGCTCTCTGTTATGGAGACACTGCTCGAATTACTCAGCGCCTTATTTCTGTTTACAAAACCAAAGAGGATGAATTTATAAATAATTTTATGTAAATGCACTTTGTACTACCCACAAATTTAAAATGTCGGTCTTTTCCAACCCACGCTCATAGAGTTTTTTTGTTAAACTGAACTTACATCGTAAGCGTACTTCCGGATCACGCCGCGTTGCATACGCTGCCAAATGTGCTAATGCCTTTGGGGTGCCGTTTTAAGTCCAAATGGCAACAATTGCCATTGTAGCAAAACCCAGTATCATGAAAGAAAACTCCCGCATATTGCCGCAATGTTTAATCAAAATTGCCCTATCAAGTCCATGTAAAGTGCCAATATAAAGAAACGTTCCCGCAGCCAAAGCACTAAAAATAGGTGTTAGTAATACATGAGTACTTGGAGCAGAGACCATCCAACTACCCGCAAAAATTCCCAAAGGCGTCATTAAAGCAAAAAAACTGAAGGAAAAAATTATCAACGGAAGTTTTAAACGGCTACGCGTTAAATGGGTAGCTAAGGCAAAACTTGCAGCACCTTTATGAGCGAGAATAGCGATAAAAATCATTAAGGTGGTCGCAAGATTTTCTGCGATTCCTACTGCTGCACCCTCCAACAACGAATGAATCGATAGCATAGTAGCGGTTAACAAAGCCACACTCGAAAGCAAGGTGTTTGCATGCCCTTTTAACGAGTTACTAATATGTTCTAATGAGAGTAGTGACAAAAACCCCAAAGCAGCAATTAAAAATGGGAATGGATAAGCATAACCGGCTTTATAAAAAGCTTGGGCGGCATCCGGCAACATATGTAACAGGCCTGCACCTAAAAATATCCCTGCCGCCAGTGATTCTCCGATTGGGAAGTCAAAAGTGGGCAAGTGAGCATCTTGTAGACTGGTTTTTCTCAGTAACGGCCATATTCCACCCAGCAAAGTAATTAATAAAATAATCACAGCGGCTAGGATTTTAAAACTTAATAATGACATTGGAATATTCCTCTGATTAATCTTTTAATCAGAATATTACCAAAGCTGTCAAGTGGCATGCGACAGCATGCATACATCACATCTGTCCGTGGAAGCGGAATATTAACCCGACTCCATACGCTAGTAATGCCGCAACCCCTCCCACGGCCAATGTAATTAATCCTGATAACCACCATTTTTGAATTGACCAACGACTTTTCATTGAACCAATAACGAAAAATACAATAGCAACCATGATCGTGGAAATTAAAAATGCATGCGGTAAATTCAGAGTGAATGGTAATAAAGGTACAAAACCACAAATGACAAACGAGATAAAGGTATTCCATGCTGCCCGATAAGGTGAGCGAATCATTGCTGGCAAACCATATTCTTCACGCAGCATAGTATCTACCCATAATTTGCGATCGGCCGTAATAGATGTTACCAGTTTTTCTAAAATACTCCCGGAAAAACCTTTTTTCAGATAAATTTGGCGTACTTCTTCACGTTCACCTTCAGGAACGCGCTCCACCTGCTGTTCTTCATAAGCTTTATAAAATTTATATTCGTCTTCTTCGGCTTTGGTGCCCAAGTAATTGGCGGCAGCCATTGAAAAACCATCAGCTAATAAATTCGCAATGCCTAAAATCAAAATAACTTTGATACTCAGTTTGGCACCCATCACACCAGTGACTACTGCAAAAGTAGTTACTGCACCATCAATGCCCCCATATACCCAATCGCGTAAATAACTTAGCTCAGGGCCTTGCTGTAAGCGGCGCGCAATTTCTTCTGGTCTATGGCTATGTTCCATACTGTTTTTCACAATAAATCTCTCACACGGAGCTGTTGAAACCTAATAAATAAAAGGGTGGATTTTCATCCACCCTTTCAGGGGAGCAAGGCCTTGGTAGGGCCTTAGGGTAGAAGATTAACTCTCAATTAACTTTCATCGTCCCACTTCAACGCGCCACCGGTTTGGTATTCGATAACGCGAGTTTCAAAGAAATTCTTTTCCTTTTTCAAATCCATCATTTCACTCATCCACGGGAAAGGATTTTCTGCACCAGGAAATTGCTCTTCTAAACCAATTTGCGCACAGCGCCGATTTGCAATGAAATGTAAGTACTCTTTAAACATCTCAGCATTCAATCCCAAAATGCCACGCGGCATAGTATCCACTGCATATTGATATTCTAACTCCACACCTTCAAGAATAATCCGGATAGCCTCTTGCTTAAACGCAGGTGTCCAAAGATGTGGATTTTCAATCTTGATTTGATTGATGACATCTACACCAAAGTTTAAGTGCATGGATTCATCGCGCAAAATATATTGAAACTGCTCGGATGTGCCCACCATCTTGCCACGGCGCCCCATTGAAAGGATTTGCACAAAACCGACATAAAAGAAAATACCCTCAAACACGATGTAAAAAGCGATTAAATCACGTAATAAACGTTGATCTGTTTCAGGTCTGCCGGTATGGAAATTGGGATCACTTAAGCTTTGAGTATAAGGCAATGCCCATGCTGCTTTGCGTGCTATGGAGGGTATTTCACGATACATATTAAATACTTCGGCCTCGTCTAAGCCCAAGCTTTGAATGATATGTTGATAAGAATGCGTATGTACCGCTTCTTCAAATGCTTGGCGTAATAAATATTGCCGGCATTCTGGATTGGTAATGTGACGATAAACAGCTAATACTAAATTATTAGCTACAAGTGAATCAGCAGTTGCAAAAAAACCCAAGCTACGTTTGATAATGATGAGTTCATCTTCTGTCAAACCATAAGGATCTTTACACAAGGCAATATCAGCTGACATGCTAATTTCTTCAGGCATCCAATGATTAGCACAAGCCGCCAAATATTTCAGCCAAGCCCAAAGATATTTAAACGGTACAAGCTGGTTCAAATCTGCACGACAATTGATAATTCGCTTCTCATCCACTTGTACCCGTGCTGCACCCATTTGGATTTCTTCTAAACCCGTAACCCCGCCTTTTAAGTCAGCAGTTTTAGGTGAGAAAGTAGCTGCTAATTCCTCTTCTTTAACAGCATGAGGTAAGGCAGAGTGTATATCGTTATAATCATCCCAATTTAATGTTGCTACGTTATCGGCCATTTCTTGTTCTCCTACTTGCCATTACTGGCAAGCCTCACAATCTGGATCATCAATAGCACACGCTTTCAGAGTCGCCGTGTTTGTTACTTTAACGGCATTTAATGCGCCATCATGAATGGTTGATTTTTCGGTACTCGTTGCACCTAGACTACGTAAATAATAAGTCGTTTTTAAACCTAATAACCACGCCATGCGATACAAAGTATCCATCTTTTTTCCAGAAGGATTTGCCATGTAAAGATTGAGCGATTGCGCCTGGTCAATCCACTTTTGACGGCGTGATCCGGCTTCAACTAACCAACGTGGTTCAAGCTCAAAGGCTGTCGCATAGAGTTCTTTTAGTTCACGCGGAATTCGGGTGATTTTTTGCAAATTACCATCATAATATTTTAAATCATGCACCATGACCTCATCCCACAGATCAAGTCGTTTTAAATCATTGGCAAGATAAGGGTTGATGACCGTGAAC
>JBAUEV010000108.1:0-4112 GCA_049678805.1 Gammaproteobacteria bacterium | reverse complement strand
GTTCAAGACTATAGCTTGATCGTAATCTGTAATCGCATCTTCGTAGCGACCAGCTTGGCGATGTATTTCCCCTTGCTTGAAAAAATCTTCTGCATTAGTTTTTTTGTTGGAAGAACGGAGCATTCTATAAACCCTCCCTTATCGTTCTAATAAAATATTGAGTGGGACAAATGATTAAATGATCTAAATTTAAAGTGTAACCATTGATAATGGTTATTACAAGATAAGTGCCTTCTGGTCAGGGCAGGGTTGCCAGCAAAGGGGAACTTTACAAAGCTATTGGAATGTGATAAAAGGATTACTGGGTTAAACTCGCTTTCATGAGGTAAATCATGCAAATCCAATGTAGAAATCGAAATCCTGGTTTTGTGAATATGTCCTTTCAATTAAACACATCCATTTTTACTGCCTTTGCTCTCCTTCTTGGTGCCCTCCTTCGACTTTTACGTCTCGCATAAAAAGCTTAGCACTTTTAATGTACTAAAAATTTTTTAATAGCTTAAAATATTATTATTATGCTGAGAAAATTATTCAGCACATTTTAACTGCATTATTTGAGGAAAATTATGGCCACGCAACGGATTAAAATTTTTGATACCACTTTACGTGATGGACAGCAATGTCCTGGCGCAGGTATGTCATTTGAAAAAAACATTGAATACGCACAACTTGTGGCAAAAGCAGGGATTGATGTGCTTGAAGCAGGGTTTCCAGCGGCAAGTCAAACAGATTTTATGATCGTTAACATGATTGCACAAGAAATTGCAGCTGATACTAATAGTCCAATCATTGCAGCACTTTGCCAGTTACGCGAACCTCAAATTGACATTACTTTAAAAGCATTGCAGCCAGCCATTCCTTATCAAAAAGCTAGATTACATACTTATTTGCCGGTTGATCCGGAATTAATGCGTGCTTCGTTAGGGGAATATGCAGATAAACGCCAAAATATTCTAGCTGATGTTTACCAGTTTATAAAAAAAGCGACTGATGCAGGTGTGGAAGTGGAATTTAGTCCTGAAGGCTATTCACGCATGGGAAAAAATTTCGATTTTGTAACGGATATTATCCGTGCTGCCATTAGCGCAGGTGCAACTATCATCAATTGTCCTGATACGATTGGTGGAGCTTGTAAATGGGAGGGGACTGATTATTTCATTGAAAAAATGCAACAACATGCTCACATCATGCAATGTGAATTTCCCGATAAAAACATTACTTGGTCAGTGCATTGTCATAATGATTTTGGGCTTGCACTAGAAAACACCATGAATGGTATATTTTTGGGACCGACTACTCAAATTGAAGGATGTTTTAATGGTATCGGTGAACGCGCGGGTAATGTGTCTTTAGAGCAATGCATTATGTACCTCAAGTATTTTGGTGCGCTGGGAAATGGCAAAAAAATATTTTTCACTCGTGTCAATTCTGAAGCAATACAAGCAATTTCGGATTTTGTCAGCCGTTACATGTTGCCTAGGCAACCCCATTGGCCTATTACAGGTGAAAATGCAGCCAAACATTCTTCAGGTGGACATATCAATGCCATTATAAAAAATCCGCTGGCCTATCAACCTTTTGACCCCAAAGAAATTGGCAACGAAATTTCATTTCTATTTGGACCACTCAGTGGTAGCAATCACGCTAAAACCATCATTGAAAGATTTGGTTATCGTTGTGCTGAAGAAGAAAAGACTACTATCGCGCAATTTATTAAAAATCATTATGCTGATAGGCGTAAGGGAATTACCGATCAAGAATTATTACAAGCTTATTTACATTATCGAAAACCAATCAAAGCAGAAAGTTTTTCTTATACTAAAGAAAACACTCTCAGCACTTTGAAAATTAATGGTCAGTTTTTTACTCAAGAAATGATGATGGAAGTCAGTTACCAAAGTGGCGATTCAGCCTTAGCTGCGTTACATCATGCGATAAATCAACATATGCAAGATATTGTGTTAGAAAATTTTCATAGTCAATCGGTAAGTAAAGGAATTAATTCTGTTAGTCAAAGTAAAATAACTATCCGTAATGCCGCTAGTCAGATATTTACCGGGATAGGAGAAGATCAAGATATCGAAATATCTGCATTGCGAGCCTTAATAGATGCTGTTAACCAGGCTTATATTCACCAAAACTTTAAACAAGAGGCTTAGTTATGCCCGCAAGCACTATTGTTGAAAAAATTTGGAATGCTCATGTAGTGCATCAAACACCTGGGCATCCAGCTGTTTTTGCGATTGATTTCACACTATTGCATGAAGTGACATCAGCACAGGCTTTTCAAACTTTACATGATCGTGGTCTAAAAATACCTAATCCACAACAATGCTTGGCGACTGTAGACCATAGTATTCCTACGAGAAAAAATCGACACGAAATTTTTGATTCTGCAGCTAAAAGGCAAGTGGAGTTATTGCGAAAAAATGCAGTAGAACATGGTATTACACTATTTGATTTTGATAGCCAGCATCAAGGCATTGTGCATGTGATTGGTCCAGAATTAGGCGCTACGCAACCAGGAATGACCATTGTTTGTGGTGATTCACACACTTCTACTCATGGTGCTTTTGGCGCCTTGGCTTTCGGCATAGGTACAACGGAATTAACCCATGTATTGGCTACGGGTTGTTTGCTGCTGACGAAACCGAAGCTGATGCAAGTTCATTTTAAAGGGCGTTTCCAAAAGGGTGTATTTGCCAAAGATGCCATTATGAAATTAATTGCTGAGATTGGTATTGGGGGTGCGACCGGGCATATTATTGAGTATACCGGTGAAGCCATTGCTGCTATGACAATGGAAGAGCGTATGACCATTTGCAATATGAGCATCGAGTGTGGTGCGCGTGCTGGATTAATCGCGCCTGATGAATCAACCTATGCTTATCTGAAAGATCGTCGCTTCGCTCCTAAAGGAGAGGATTGGAACAGAGCAGTTGCTTATTGGAAAACGTTGGTGAGTGATGTAGGTTGTTCTTATGATAGCAAAGTTGTAATTGATGTTGGGCAATTACAACCCATGGTTACTTGGGGAACTAATCCTGCACAAGCAATTGAGATTAATCAAAATATTCCAAAGTTGTTGGATTTATGTCCTTCACAGCGAAATGCTGCACAAAAAGCGCTCGAATATATTCATTTGGAAGAGGGTGCGCCAATTGTTGAAACGCCAATCGATTGGGCATTTATTGGTTCATGCACTAATGGTCGCATAGAAGATTTACGAATTACGGCCGAGATTCTGCAAGGTAGAAAAATAGCGCCCCAAGTAACTATGTATATTGTGCCTGGTTCAGAAGCAGTATTAGCACAAGCACGTAGTGAAGGTTTGGATAAAATTTTTATAGCTGCAGGTGCTGATTTTCGTATGCCGGGTTGTTCGATGTGTCTTGGTATGAACGATGACAAAGTACCGACAGGAAAACGCTGTATCAGTGCGACTAATCGTAATTTTGTCGGACGGCAAGGAACAGGTAGTTATACCCATTTAGCATCGCCAGCAACGGTGGCTGCTAGCGCTATTGCAGGAAAAATCATTTCTGCCAAAGATTATTTGTGAGGTGAATGATGCAAAAAATAACCCAAGTTACTGGAAAAGGGATACCACTGGCAATGGATGATGTGGATACTGATTTAATTATCCCAGCGCAATATTTAACAGCAGTAACCAAAGAAGGGTATGGTGAAAATCTATTTCGTCGTTTACGTGAAGCAGATTCGAATTTTGTATTTAATCAAGAAAAATACATTGGCGCTAATATTTTGTTAACTAAAGCCAATTTTGGTTGTGGTTCCTCACGCGAGCATGCCGTATGGGCATTACAAGAAGCAGGCATCCAAGCCATTGTTGCCAGTTCATTTGCAGACATATTTTTTAGTAATAGTGCTAAAAATGGTTTAATTTTAATTAAACTTCCTGAGATAACCATAGACCACATGCTGAAATTGGCAGATACAGGTAACTATCATTTGACAATTGATATTGAAAAACAACAAATTACTTCCTCCAGCACAGAATATTTTGAATTTGAAATGGATTTATTTCAAAAATATTGTTTTTTAAATGGTTTAGATGATTTAGATTATTTGTTAAATCAGCAGAAGAAAAT
>JBAUEV010000107.1:0-1621 GCA_049678805.1 Gammaproteobacteria bacterium | reverse complement strand
AGATAGTTTTCCCCACCATCGTCTTCTGGGCTCACAAGTAAGGCCAGCAGTAGAGCGCGGGTAAAAGGTGCCATATTGATTTGGGGATTTAATACTTCATTAAGTGGTTCTGCTTTAATAAGAGGTAAGGCTTGTACAGTCATTGCGCATGTTGTTACTTCCTGGTCAAGCCGCAGATGAGTAGATAATTTCATAAGTACGCTCAACGGAGTACCTCCGCCAAACAAACGCCAAGCTAAATGAGAAACTAGGGTTTCTAATAAAGGGTTTTCTGGGTTAGCCTTGCAGAAAATAGTGAACGTTTGTCCTTCATAGGAAATATTGGCTTCGGGACGAAGATAACCATTGGCATCAAAAAATTGTGCTTGGATTTCCGGTTTCAAACAATAGGTACGTGGTTGCGCATTTTCAGGATTGTCAAAGTCTGAAGTCTGAACAATAATCTTGTTTTTATCATCGTTTGCAGATGAGGGATCCGTAAACCATGTTTTCAATTGTGCGTAGAATTTATTTCGAGTTTCGTGCCATCCGGGTCGCCAACCATCAGCTGCAGGTATTTGGCATAATTTAGACAGTATCACTTGTCCTTTCTGAGTATGAGAAAATTGTTCCTGCCATATTCTCCAAAAAGTTGTGTAATCGTTGGACGAAGCGTTTTTTATTACTTGACGATAGTAATGTTCGCAGATTGTTGCATCTTCTTCACGATAGGCTAAAGTAGCGGCTAGGCTTATCGCCTGGTCGTAGGATACATTTTTCGAGTTGGAGCTGAATACAGCGTCAGGCGGGGTAAATTCCATTAGAGCAGGATCAAATTCACGTAGCAACATAACTCGTAGTGTTAAAGAGGTTATGGCATCGATTTTTGGATCTTCCTGATTATTGAATTCTAGCCATTTAGTCATTGCCGCATGAAGGGGTCGCAATAAACGTTGTTGAATCCCGCGCAAAATTGCTTGCTCTTCCGCCGATAAAGCTTGCCAAGGAACCTTATCTTGTTGTCGCTTTTGTTTTAGGTTCCACTTAATACGTAATCCGTGGACAAATGCAAGGGATTGACGATATTCAATGGCAAAGTTAGCTTGAAACCGTGAATCTCTTACCAAGGCACCTAAAATAGCTCGCGGCTGATATTCTTTAAAGCCATAAATTAAAGCCAATTCTGTTAGCAAATGTGTTAATGGGCTAGTAAATTGATGCTTAAGATCTACGGTCTGTTTATTAAGATTAAAATCGAATTTTTGCAAATCGGCTTTCATAGGTAACCAAGCACATAATTGACGGAGCGGAGAAGAACCCATTGCTTGCTTCTCTGTAACCGATCTTTCCGTATCCAGCAGTTCCTCCAGCGCATTAAGATATCTTTGCATTAATGTGCCTTGACCATAGGCTACACAAGGCGTAAGCAACGAATAAGCGGGACCTTGGTCTTCCCCGTTATCCAAACTAGTATTTGTGTGTTTACACACAGCCTGTGCCAAACCATCGGGCGTGTTAATATATAATTCATCTTCTGGCGTGTTAATAAGGGATTTATCAGGATTATTATCATGGCTTTGAAAGTTTGCATCGATACGGAATCCGGCTACAAGTTCTAACGGATGATCTTTCGCTAATTCTG
>JBAUEV010000106.1:0-1578 GCA_049678805.1 Gammaproteobacteria bacterium | reverse complement strand
GTTAAAAATCTTTTGTGACAGATTTATTTTTCTAAGATTATAATAGATATATCGACTATTTATCACATAACCAGACCTCACTTCGCAAACGACAGAGCTATTCGCTAAACTATTTCTAATCGATGGCCAAGGATTTTTAGCCTGGGAAATTTCTCCCTGCAAACTACCCTCTGCTCCCATTGCATCAATTTTTTCTTCTTCAGCTCTAAATGCGCCCCAAACTTTCGGCCAATCCACAATGCTAATATCATCGCTAAGTAACGCGTAAGCTAACTGGCTATCTCTATCGGGTTGATTATCTAAAATTTTAATTAGCCCAATTCCATTTAAAAAAGCACTTATATGTTGTATTTTCTTGATATCGGCTGTTTTTTCCTCTGGTGTTTTTTTTATTAAATATAATGGACTTCCATTTTTCCATTTTTGTTTTACTTCCCTATTGCTTTCAGCCATTTGCGCTGCAACTTCCTGAGTATATTCATCAGCGGTGAGTACATAGTTAACTTGAATAAGTTTCTCAATTACATCAAGTATTTTATTTGCAGCAATTTTGATTCGTTTGTCTTCTTTTGTTGTAGAAATAATATCATTTTGGATCATTTCGACAAAATTATGATATGTTTGGTCAACAGAACTAAATGCCTCAATATTTCTCATTGCTGTCTGAAAATCTTCTTCTATGTCGGATAATAATATTTTTTCGAGAATTATCATAATAATCTCATCAGGCATTTCATTTATTGAGCGTGTGAAAACAGGTTTAGTTGTGACTTCTAGGAAATTTGAAGCAGGCATTGACAAAGCAAGAGAAGGATTTTTTTCAAGTTCATTCATTTTTGCTTTAATGGCTTTTTCTTCTTTCTCCAAGACGGTAACGAATTTAGCAATGGGAACAAAGACAAAGTGTTGAGGTGGTTTAGATTGTGTGTCGGATAGAGGTGATTTTATAAATGCATTCCAAATATTATTAAGTAACTCGGCACGCTGACTCAGAACCCACTCCAGGGCTGGCTTGCAATCAGCTAAATCATTAGCCACTTTTTTAACGTCAGTACCTACAAAAGCCATGCTCGGTAATAGACATGAAGCTTGTAAAAATTCCATCTGGCTTATAAATTTTTCGATGATGGGTACATAATCATTATTATTATGAAGATTACCAAAACCTTCCTGCAGCAATACTCCTTGTTTATCTTTTACTTCTCTTATACTGTTAAAATAATTATTTAAATCGTGATCGAGTTGTTTGGCTTGGATACGTAACTCTTGAAGACGCTTCTGTTGCTGCCGTAGTTGGGTTTGTTGTTCTAACACTTGTCTCTTCAGCAGTTCTTGTTGTTTTTCCTGCTCTTGTTGCTGCTGGTATTTATAATATTTTAATTGTTGTTCGCTTTTACGGCCTTCTAATTGTTGACCCTGGTTATTGTTATTTTGATTACCCGGTGTATGAGTATCTGGCATGTTATTTCCCCCTATTTTGAAATCGCGCCGATTAATTAGATTCGGCATTATAAGGTTTTACTAAACTGATCTCAAGTAATGCATTAATATTATGGGGTAACAAAAAATTTATCTAAT
>JBAUEV010000105.1:0-2503 GCA_049678805.1 Gammaproteobacteria bacterium | reverse complement strand
ATCTTTAATAAGTAAAATAGCAAAATTATATAATTGTGTATAAAGGTATGCGGACAAGTCGCGGCACGTAGACGGTAAGGAGCGAGCGGTACGTAGGCAGTGAGGAGGAGTAAATGCGTTTGCCCTGACCTTAGTGCGGGATTACCTTTTCATAGTCAATGTATTGTCATACAATTGTGCTTTGGCCTCTAACGCAAGTTGCTTTTTTTCATATTTCTGGAAGTATTTTACCTTTTCCTCGAGTTTATATTTTTGAAGTGTTTGCTTAATGCCGCCAATTGCAGTTTGCAACCTCTTTATATCGGCTTGATCTTTATCTGTTAAATCCAGACCCATCATTTTAGCTTGCAATTTAATCTTACGGCAAATATCCTCACGATCTTCAATTGCTTTTATGGCTAGGTTAAGGGCGTCATCACATTGTGCCTTATCAGCACGCCAATCACGCCAATTCCCAATCTCTTTTAGTTCTTTGTCTTGTTTTTTTGAGGATGTGGGTTTTGGATTAAAAAAAGTTTTCGCCGTTTTCATATCAGTGCCTTTATTTAATTAATTAAACATATTATTACTTCTTTTAAAACCATTAACAATATATAAAAGGACAGACGCCAGGGCAAACGCATTTAAAACGGCCTCCTTTTCCTCACTTTCTACATGCCGCGGCACGTAGGCAGTAAGGCGGCACGTAGGCAGTGAGGAGGAGTAGATACTGCTGACAAGCCGCAGCACGTCAGCGGTGAGTATGAGGTGAGTATGATTAAATGCGATTGCCATGGGACAGCCGCAGAAAATCATAAGAATTTAATAAGACGGTTGGGAAGTGCACACCCATTCCCAACGCTTTTGGTATATTACCTCTCATTTTTTAAGAAGAATATGAGACCCCACTAGTACTAGATGGTGTATTGGAATTTTCATCGTCTGACTCATGCGAACCTGATGAATTAGATGAATTATAAGAAACCGTGATGTATTCTGTTTGTTCAATTTTATTTTCAACCTCTGGGTCTGTTGGTTTAGGATCCCTCTCTATATCCGTTTTGCCAAATTCTTTTATCTTAACCACCAATGCTTTTCTTTCGTCCTTTTCTCTATGTTTAAAAAATAGGCCGCCCACTATTGGAATACCACCTATCGCAATTGCAGCCTCTGCTGCAAGCAAGAAAGATGCAGTCATTCCCACTTTAGCAATGATGAAACCAACAACAGGTATTAGTGCAACAGGAGCAGCAAAAATTGTTAGTGCTACACAAGCTGCTCCAAATCCCAGAACAGCAAGCGTAACCCCTAAACCGATCAAGGCAATCCCCAGCTTGTGTCCAATCTTTTTACCTACTTTGTCCGTTAGATTATTTACTTTTGTGATAAGGTCATTGAGACTGCTCAACAACGGGAACTTATCTGGGTGGTTAGTAATCCAAAAGGTAGTCGTCTGTAAACTCTCATTCAATACAGGTAATTGGTCATGAGAAACTCTATCTTTTAATTTTTCTACTTCCGTAAGAACTAGGTTGGCTTTATCTCTTAAGTCATCCGAGTAATCTGCTCCTGATACAGCTACCTGATATAAAAATGCACGATATGCTAATTCGGTTTGATCGGCTAATACTTTATGATGGTTAGCTATTGCGTCTTTGAGATTTTTAATAGGCTTCTCAGTGTCTTCTATAGTTTTATTCTCAACTAACGCTGTCACATTTTTTAACAAAGGAATCAACAAGTTCCAGTTGTTAGCGGGAAGTTTTTCTATCAGCTTATTTCCCAATAAATCCCTTATTTTATTGGCCGCAACAAATAAAGGACCAGAAACATTCGACTTTTTCTGCAACTGTGAGCTTTTTTCAACCCGCAGTGGTCCTACAACCAACATGCAATCAATAAATTCTCGCATGACAGGTGGTAATTGATCTGTATAAAGGCTTGAGATAAGGGTTTTATAAGAATTAATTTCTTCCTCAGTTGGAGGGTTCTTGATTCCTTGTTCTATCATCTCTAATGCCCGAATTAAAAGTGGGAATTTATCTTTATCAATAGGTAGTAGGTTGTTATTTATCCGCTCTATTTCTGCTAATGCCGCTTCGAAACTATCGACAATCGGCGATAAAAATTGATTGGCTCTAGTGCTAACGGCTATACTCACTCGTTGCTTTACTACTGTGAAAGCAAAATCCAAAAATGCTTTGCTAGAATCCTGAACTAGTTGATCGCATTCTTGAGCAAGCTCCACATAGTATGATGGGCTTAGCTCTTTATTTGTAAATTCGTCAGGATATCCGATCAAGTTTCTTAACTGCTGACACATTATAAATACCAAATGAATTTTGTCAGCATTATCATCATTGTTCAATTTGGATTTTAATTTTTCCATAACGTCTATTACTACCTTTCCAGTGGTGGCTAATGCTTCATTTTTTTTATTAGATAATAGCTCGGAAATAAACTTTATATTTAGGTTAAGATTTTCTAATGCTCGTTTACGCATCGGTAAAGCTTCACCTTTAAG
>JBAUEV010000104.1:0-6331 GCA_049678805.1 Gammaproteobacteria bacterium | reverse complement strand
CCTTCACCACCTAACCACGGCACTGAAAGGGTTCGTGCATAGAATAATGCGCCAAAAAATGCAGCGAAAAACATGATTTCAGAAAAAATAAACCAGCACATGCCCCAGCGGAAAGATCGCTCCATTTGGGCTGAATCAAATAAACCAGCACGATTCTCACGGATGACGGTGCCAAACCAACCGAACATCATGAATATTAAAATAAATGCGCCGAATAAAAATAAATAGGGGCCAAAAACTTTTTGATGCAGCCAATTAGCCGCACCAAATAGCATGCAAAAAAGCCCAATGGATCCTACTAGCGGCCAATGGCTAGGCGCAGGTAGGTAATAGCTTTTAGAATCGTGTTTAGTCATGCAATTTTTCCTAATAATTTTTCAGACAAGATTCATTTGTGATTTTAAGACTGAATACGTCCGACGCCTGTTTTCTTCTTGGCAATATTCGTTGCATCAAATAAAGTGTAAGCCAAGGTTATAGTATGTACATCGCTAGGCACGTCAACTTCAATATGAAAAATTAATGGCATTTTTAAAGCTTGTTTGTCATTTAAAGTTTGTTGGTTAAAACAAAAACATTCGGTTTTTTTTAAATATTTGGCCGCAACACCCGGCGTTACGCTGGGAATGGCTTGTACCGTCATGGTTCTTCCTGAATCATTTTCCGCAAAAAAAGCGACTTGCGCGTTTTGTCCAGGGTGAATGTGAATTTCTGAAGTGATGGGATAAAATTTCCATGGTAAATTCGCATTGTTGGTTGCTAAAAATTGAACAGTAATCATTCGTTTGTTATCAATCGTAGAGCTGAGTGCGGCTGCATTGCCAGTTTTGCCATTAATACCTAGGGTTTTGCACATGACGTTGTACAACGGTACCATTGCATAACCAAAACCAAACATGCCTAAAACAACCAAAAAAAGAATGATGGGTAAGCGATAAGATTTTCGTGATTCTATTTTATTAGTCATGGCATTTATAACTGCTAATGAATATGCGGTGGCGTGATAAAACTATGATACGGTGGTGGCGAATCAAGAGTCCATTCTAACCCGTGTGCACCTTCCCACACTTTGTCAGGTACACGTTTGCCATGACGTATAGTTTTAATAACGTTATAGACAAAAATTAATTGTGCCAAACCGAATATAAAAGCACCGACACTCGCGATAGCATTGAAATTGGTAAATTGCAGTGCATAATCGGGGATACGCCGCGGCATTCCTGCTAATCCTAAAAAGTGCATGGGGAAAAAAGTAACGTTGAGAAAAATTAAGGATAGCCAAAAATGCCATTGTCCAAGACGTTCGTCATACATTCTGCCACACCATTTAGGTAGCCAGTAATAAACTGCTGCCATGATGGAAAAGACAGCGCCTGGCACTAATACATAATGGAAGTGCGCAACGACGAAGTAAGTATCTTGGTATTGATAATCCGCGGGTACTATAGAAAGCATTAGTCCGGTGAATCCGCCTATGGTGAACAAGACTAAAAATCCAATGGCAAATAACATCGGTGTTTCAAAAGTCAACGCACCTTTGTAAATGGTTGCTACCCAGTTAAATACTTTAACACCTGTGGGTACCGCAACGAGCATGGTCGTGTACATGAAAAATAATTCAGCACCTAAGGGAATTCCCGCGGTAAACATGTGGTGTGCCCAGACAATGAAGGACACAAAAGCGATGCTCGCTAGAGCGTACACCATGAAAGAATACCCAAACAACGGTTTACGACTGAAGGTAGGAATGATTTCAGACATGATGCCGAAAGCTGGCAAAATTAAAACATATACTTCTGGATGGCCGAAAAACCAGAATAAATGTTGAAATAAAATTGGATCACCGCCTCCAGCCGCATTGAAAAATGTGGTGCCAAAATGACGATCCGTAAGCATCATGGTTACAGTGCCCGCTAACACCGGCATAATGCCTATTAATAAAAAAGCGGTGATAAACCAGCTCCAAACAAACATGGGCATTTTCATCATTTTCATGCCAGGGGCGCGCATGTTCAAAATAGTAGCAATGACGTTGATCGACGCCAAAATCGAGGAAATGCCCATCATGTGAATGGAGAAAATCATAAAATCGGTGCTGGGTGGGCCATAGGTGGTGGATAGCGGGGCGTAAAATGTCCAACCGTAATCGGGTGCGGGTCCCGGCAGAATTAAGGTGCTAAGAAGTAAAGTAAAAGCAAATGGTAGGATCCAAAAGCTCCAATTGTTAAGGCGTGGCAGCGCCATATCGGGCGCACCTATCATCATGGGAATTTGCCAGTTGGCTAGTCCCGTAAATGCCGGCATAACCACTCCAAAAATCATGATGAGGCCGTGCAGGGTGGTCATTTGATTAAATAATTCGGGATTAAGTAGACGAGCACCCGGACGAAATAATTCTGCACGAATCAATAACGCCATAAAACCTGCTACAAGAAACATGAAGCAGCTAAGCCATAAGTAGAGTGCGCCAATGTCTTTATGGTTGGTGGTGAACAGCCAGCGTTTAGCCCAAGGAATCAGACCATCTTTCAAAGTGGCAGGTCTGTGCTCATGATGTGAATTGTCATGATGGTGGTGTGTTGTTATGTCACTCATTTTACCGATTCCTGTTGTTAAATTTGGTCAATGCTATTTCTTTTTTACTCTCTACACGACAAAAATTTTTCTACCTCGTCTTAGTAAAATCGTTGGGTAAGAATGCCGACGGGGTGCTGTTTGAAGGTCGGCATTCTAAAACCTTTTTACAGAGCTATTTTTCACCTTTTGCTTTTGCAATATCGTCTGGCTGAACAATACCACCTGCGTCTTTACCGTATTTTTGGGTATCAGCATTACCCCATGAATTGCGCTCGTAGGTAATAGCCGCGGCAATGTCATCATTACTCAACTGGGCGCCAAAGGCTTGCATGGCAGTGCCAGATTTACCATGTACTACGATTTCAATGTGATTAGCCACTGGCCCGGTCGCAATCTTGCTGCCTTTGAGTGCGGGGAAAGTGGGGGGCGTGCCGGAACCATCTGGTTTGTGGCATACAGCACAGGTGGTGTTATAGACGTTTTCACCTTTTTGCAATAAGACTTCTTTGGTTAGTCCCGCAGCAGGTGCAGCAGTAGCAGGTTGCCCGCTGCTGGGAGGCGTCGTGCCAGGCGAAGGCTGAGGTGCTGATACCGGTTGTCCTACTGCAGTGGGTGCCGCCGGAGCTGGCTGAGTAGGCGCTTGCGTTGCAGCAGGTGCTGGAGTGGTTGCTGGTGTTGGTGGTTGCGCAGCCGCTTTTGTTGCAGCGGGCGTTGGAGCAGCTGCAGGAGCCGATGTTGCAGTGGGCGATTTACCTTCACGCATTTGTTGTACCATCACAGGCTGAACGAGCCCACCTGCATCTTTGCCGTATTTTTGGCTATCAGCATTGCCCCATGAATTACGTTCGTAGGTGACCACTTCTGCAATATCAGTGTCGCTCAACTGGGTACTGAATGCTTGCATGGCGGTACCTGATTTGCCGTGCAAAACAATTTCAATGTGTGCGGCAACAGGGCCTACAGCAATTTTTCCGCCCTTTAATGCGGGGAAAGCAGGTGGCATACCTGAACCATCTGGTTTATGACATACCGCACAAGTAGTGTTGTAAATGTTTTCACCTTTTTGTAGTAATTCTTCTTTTGTTAAAGTGGGTGGCAAAGGTGCAGCAGCCGTGGGTGCAGCTTGTTGCCGATGTTGATTTACCCAAGTTTCATAGTCAGCTTCTGTACGCGCATCTACTACTATTGGCATAAAACCATGATGAATGCCGCATAATTCCGCGCATTGACCACGATAAATACCTGGTTTATCTATTCGTGCCCAGGCTTCGTGAATAAATCCTGGAATAGCATCACGTTTAATGCCAAAGGCGGGTACCCACCAAGAATGAACCACGTCATTAGAGGTCACTAAAAAACGAATTTTTTTATGAATAGGAACGACGAGTGGATTATCCACTTCTCGTAAATAATGTTCACCTTTAGGTGCTTTGTTGTTTAGTTGATCGTAGGGTGTCGAAAGATTGCTGAAGAAACTAATGCCTTCATCGAGATATTCGTATTTCCATTTCCATTGATAGCCTGTTACTTTGATGTTAACTTCGGATTTGCTACTGTCTTCCATGCGCATTAATACACGAGTAGCAGGAATAGCCATGAGGATCAAAATTAATGTAGGTACTACTGCCCAAATGACCTCAACGTAGGTATGGCCGTGAAATTTGGCGGGTTGAACTCCTCTCGATTTACGATATTTGACGAGTGAATAAAATAATGCGCTAAATACTATTACACCAATCACGACACAAATCCAAAAAATGGTCATGTGCAGGTAGTAAATATCCTGACTCATGGGTGTAACACCAGGAGTCATGTTGATTGTCGAGTCTGGCGCACCTAAACCACTTGTTGCCCATAACAAACTCAGCGCTATTAAATTTTTTAGATTGAACCACGCGCGCATGGGAAACTTCTCCTCACCTCTTATTATTCTATTTACCATAATTTATAATCCGCCCCCGGAATGCTTTGCTGTACCATATATTTCACAGCTGCAATAACTTCTGCATCCGTGCACTTATAACATGCTCCTCGCGGTGGCATTCCCCGATAACCCGTTAGCGCACGATGAAACAATACATCCATGTTTTGTTTGACTAAGGGTTCCCAGACCCTTTGATCGCCAACTTTGGGTGCACCCAATTTACCATCGGCATGGCAAATTGAACAAACCTGATCGTAAATTTTCTTACCTGTAGCTAAAGTGGGTTGTGGTAAAGACGGCTGAGCTTGGGGTTTTCGTCCAATTTGCCCAGTAACACTTTGATTTATGATGTAATCCACTGCTGATTGAATTTCAGCGGTAGAACATTCGGCGCAAGTTCCTTTGGGTGGCATTCCACCAATACCAACGATTGCATTCTCATAGAGCTTATTTAAGCCTAGTTTGGCCAATGGTTCCCAGGCGGCTTGATCGCCTAATTTGGGCGCACCACCGGCACCACTCGTATGACAACCAACACAATATTTATTGTAAATTTGCTCGCCTACTTTTAAACTGATTTTCTTCGAACGTTTAATTTTTGCAGGCTGTTTGCTTTTTACCGTTCGCAAATAACTGGCTATTGCATCTAAATCTTCTTGATCCAAATAAACTAAGCTGTCGTGATTGACCTCTAACATGGGTCCCTGCACTGAACCACCTTTAAGCAACCGATCGGCTAGGAAAACATTGACGATTGTTTGCAAAGATAATGGTTCACAGATGGCGGCAGAAATATTCGGTGCGTAAAAACCTTCAATAAAACTACCAGTCAAAGCAAATTTTTCTTTGGGTGCCCCTAAGAAATTCTTTGGCGTATGACACATGCCGCAATGCCCTAAGCCTTCTACGAGATAAGCACCGCGATTCCATTCTTCTGATTTGGTTGGATTGGGTTTGAATCGTCCTTTTTCAAAATCGAAGAACAATAATTTCCAAAAATCTTGTAAAAACCGCCAACGGAATGGCCACACCATTTTGGGTTCACGATTTGCTTGGTGCACCGCGGGGATGGCATCAAGATAAGCTCTGATCGCCAAGATATCGTCATCAGTCATTTTGTTGAAATAGGTATAGGGGAAAACGGGGAAAAAGTTAGAACCGTCGGGTGCTACACCCTCTCGCATTGCACGGATGAACTCTTGGTCAGTCCAAGTGCCAATGCCAGTTTCCCTATCGGGGGTAATGTTAGTCGAATAAATGGCGCCAAAAGGAGTTGTTAAGGGCAAGCCACCGGCAAATGGTTTACCGTCCGGCGCAGTATGACAAGCAATACAATCCCCCGCTTTGACTAAGTATTCCCCTTCTTCAATAAGTTCGGCTTTAGGCCCTGCACCATAATTAATTTCTGGATATTCTGGATAAGTTCCTTGATGTTTAGCCGAAGTATAAATATCCACCGCCCAAGTTGGGCAGGAGTAAATTAACAGGCACAAAAATAATCCGCCTGCAATTAACCCATTCATTAGTCTTTTGTAAAAGCCGAGATTTTTACATAACATTTTTTTATTAGAATATTCCATCTATATCCTTTGTACTTCCAGGGTTGCCCCGCTTGGAACAACCCTGCTTCTGCTTTTTTCGGAGTTCGCAGCGCGACAATAATAAAGTCAATTTGGTAACATAATCAACTAGCTTCGCACCCTCACAGTAAAAAAATTCCTGGGGTCAGATTATGCGCATCAGTATTATCGCCGCTTTAGATCGAAATCGCGTTATCGGCAATAATAATACCTTGCCTTGGTATTTGCCTGCTGATTTAAAGCATTTTAA
>JBAUEV010000103.1:0-6218 GCA_049678805.1 Gammaproteobacteria bacterium | reverse complement strand
TTATAACGGAGAAAAATTAACGTGGTAGTAAAGTCGAATGTTACAAACTTGTTCTGCTCTTGTGAATTTTTACAAAAGCTAGTCATACCAAGCTGAGCATCACCGCCGTAACCGCAAGGCATTAGCAATCACTGATACTGAACTTAAACTCATGACAGCGGCGCCAATCATGGGATTCAACAATAATCCGCTCCATGGATAAAGCACGCCTGCGGCAATGGGAATAGTTAGAGCGTTATAAATAAAGGCCAAAAATAAATTTTGGCGAATATTGCGCATTACTTTTTTACTTAGTTCACGAGCACGGACAATTCCCATCAGATCACCTTTCACTAAGGTAATACTGGCACTTCGCATTGCAATATCGGTTCCTGTACCCATGGCAATGCCAATGTCTGCTTCTGCTAAAGCTGGCGCATCATTAATACCATCCCCTGCCATGGCAACAATATAATTTTTCTGCCGCAATCGTTTAATAATTTCTACTTTTTGCTGCGGCAGCATTTCTGCTTCTAAGGCATCAATACCCAATTTTCTCGCAACAGATTCAGCGGTTAAACGATTATCTCCTGTCACCATGACAACATGAATGCCTTCCTCACGCAAAGCTTTGAGCGCTACCGGCGTTGATGTTTTTATTGGGTCGGTAATCCCAATAATGCCCGCGAGGTTACCATCTACTAATACATATAGGACAGTTTCACCTGCTCGAAGTAATTTTTCTGCTTGCTCTTCAAATAAACCAGGAGACAGGTTCATTAAATCCAATAATTTTGTATTACCAAGTGCAACGTTTTTACCTTCAACAATGCCTTTTACTCCTTTTCCAATTTCTGCAGTAAATGCACTGACTTTTTGTAAAGTCAGATGCTGTTCTGTGGCAGCTCTAAGAATCGCGTCTGCTAAAGGATGTTCGCTTTGATTCTCTAAGCTGGCCGCTAATAATAAAATTTGCGATTTATCAAATTTTGCAGTGGGAATAATGGTATTGACAGATGGTTTGCCAATGGTGAGAGTACCTGTTTTATCAATTACAAGGGTATTGATTTTTTCGAAGCGTTCTAAACTTTCGGCATTTTTAATGAGAATACCTTCCTGTGCACCCCGTCCTACGCCAACCACGATTGACATAGGGGTAGCTAATCCTAATGCGCAAGGACAAGCAATAATTAACACAGCAACCGCTGAGATTAAACCATAATTCATAGCAGGTGATGGGCCGAAAATTGCCCAAGCGAAAAAAGTAATGATAGAGATTAGAATTACAATGGGTACAAAATAACCTGAGATAACATCAGCAAGACGCTGGATAGGGGCTCGTGAATGTTGCGCCTCAGAAACTAATTGCACAATTTGTGCTAATAAAGTTTCATTGCCAACACGCTCAGCACGCATGACAAAGCTTCCCGAAAGATTTAATGTTCCGCCAATCACAGTTGAACCAGTTTCTTTTTCAACGGGGATTGATTCACCACTCACCATTGATTCATCTACTACACTGTGCCCCTCGACAACTTTACCATCCACAGGGATTTTTTCGCCAGGGCGCACGCGTAAGCGATCATTTATTTGTACTTGGTCTAAAGGAATATCTTTCTCAGTGGCGTTTGGATATATTTTTCTAGCCATTTTAGGCGCTAAATCGAGTAAGGCACGAATGGCGCTTCCTGTTCGCTTCCGTCCTCGTAACTCTAAAACTTGTCCTAAAAGAACTAATGTAGTAATGACCGCAGCAGCTTCAAAATAAAGATTAACTTCATTATTTGGTCCACGAAAAGCAACAGGAAAAAGATCAGGGAATAAAAATGCGACTACACTGTAGCCATAAGCGATGCCGATACCCAAGGCAATCAATGTAAACATATTGAGATGACGATTGATAAGTGAGAGCCAGCCACGTTTGAAAAGTGGCCAACCGCACCCTAAAACAACGGGTGTGGCTAACAAAAATTGTAACCACGAAGACAGACGTTGCGAAATGAAATGAGATATTGAAGTAAAATCTTGGAAAGAAGTACCCATAGCAAGTAAGACGAGGGGTGGGGTTAAAATAACACTCACCCAAAAACGCCATGACATATCCCTTAATTCTTTATTAGGCATCTCTTCAAGCGATACATTTTTAAGTTCCAGTGTCATACCGCATTTTGGACATTCGCCTGGATGATCTTGAATAATGTCTGGGTGCATAGGACAAGTATAAAGGTTGTTTTTTTTTGGTTCTTTTACCTTAGCAATCATATATCCAGCTCCATCATTTTATGGGTAGGTGGCATCTTTGGCCTCTTTTTTGAGAAAATCTTTAAGCCATTGCATTGTTATCCCTTGAAAGAATATTATAGCAGCACTTTTTTTGATATAAGCTAAAAAAATAAGGCTAAAATTGATTTAATATAGGGGTTAATATGAGTATTGCAGTAAAAAAATTTAAGAATATGAGAGCATGGCAGTGCTTATCCCTATTTATCTTAAATCTTCTTTGGTTTCCTTACGCCTTCGCGGCTGATCGTACTGTTAATTTAGTTGTCAGCAACAAAACTGTGAATTTTGCAGGCAAACCGATTAAAGCCATTGCAGTCAACAATCAAATTCCTGGGCCTACTTTGCATTTTAAAGAGGGTGATAACGTTACCATTAATGTTTACAACCATCTGAGCAAAGGTACGACCATCCATTGGCATGGCTTACTTGTGCCTTGGCAAATGGATGGTGTAGAAGGCGTCACCCAAAAAGCCATTCCACCAGGGGGCGTATTCCATTATCAATTTACCCTGAAACAGTCAGGTACTTATTGGTACCATTCGCATGCTGGCTTCCAGGAGCAACAAGGTCTGTATGGCGCAATTATTATCGACCCACTACAACCACCACCTTATCACTACAGCAAAGATTACGTCATCGTATTGTCTGATTGGAGTAATACTGCACCCACACAAATTTATGCTAACTTAAAAAAAGAAGGAGATTTTTACTCTAGCAAATTTCCCCTACAACCTTCCTTGTCTCGTTTTATCAGCGATTATCGTGAGGCAAACTTTGAACAGCGCCAAAAATTAATGAGTGCTTATAAAATGATGCAACTCATGCGTATGAGTATTTATGACATCAGCGATGTGGCCTACGATGCTTTTTTACTCAATGGGCAACCTACAACACATCCCTGGACGGCACCTGTCAAAGTGGGAGACGTCGTGCGGCTACGTTTTATAGGAGCAGGGGCCAACACAATCTTTCATGTCAAAATACCAGATACTGCAATGAAAATGGTGCATATGCAGGGACATGATGTTCAACCGTATACTCTTACAGATTTCACGATTGCTCCGGGTGAAACCGATGATGTGTTGGTGAAAATTCAAAAACCATCACCTTATATTATTTATGCCGAATCTGCAGACACTCTTGGTGCTGCTTATGGCGCTTTAATTAATTACCCACAGCAAAAGGTAGATTATCAACAGGTTAAACCGTTTCCTATCCCTGAGCCGGTTACGATGGGGCATGGCATGATGATGGGTGGGATGATGCACCATGGCTCATCTATGATGAATATGGGCACAACGGTGCAAACATCAGGAACAAAATACCAGAATTTAAAATCATTGCGTAAAACTAATAATCCTAACAAGCCAGTGCACGTGATTAAAATGGTGTTGTCCGGCTATATGGATCGCTATATTTGGTTTATTAATGGCTTACCTGAATATAAAGCTAAGCCCATTATGATTGAGCCTGGCAAACGTTATCGGCTGATTTTTATCAATGAATCCATGATGCATCATCCCATGCATATTCATGGACATTTTTTCATTTTACGTAATGGTCATGGGGCGTATGATCCTTTCCTGCATACGATTGATGTACCGCCAGGTGCCACCGCGATAGCTGATTTTGATGCTGACACCAGCGGACAATGGCTCTTTCACTGCCATCTGCTTTATCACATGATGGCAGGTATGGCGCGAGTATTTCGTTACACAACGTTCTCTTCTAATCAAGATAATGACGATCATCCCATGGGGCATCATCCCCCTGGTTTATATCTTGCAAATTTTTTGGATGCAGGTGTTGATCCTTTTCATAACGTACAAGAAGCTTCATTTAAATCGTTATTTGGCTCGGACTACAATAAATTACAACTCAATTCCGAAGATGCCGAAATTGAAAAGGGAACAGTTGAAGATGCGGATATTGACATTTTTTATTGGCATTTAATCAGTCAATTTTGGGCGATTAAAGGCGGGGTAAATTATTTTTATCAGCCTGCTCAAAGACCTTATTGGCAACCGGGTATTGGTATAGAAGGATTAATGCCTTATTTTATTGATACCGACATAAGAACGTATTTCCACAATGGCAGTGAAAAATTAGATATTCAGCTAGCCCGTGATACTCAAATTACCAATCGTTTTTTTGTAAGACTGGGTATTCGTAGTATTTTAGCAAGCAAAACTGTAGCAGCTGACGAGGTTGGTAGCGGCTTAAATCAAATGCGATATATTTTGAGACCTTACATTCGCTTGAACCCCAATTTAGCACTTTTTGTTGAATACGAGAATCAACAAGATTTTGGTATGTTCAAAAGTATTCGCCGCAATTTAGGAGAATCAATAAGTGAAAATACTGTAACATTCGGAGTTTCGTTATTATTTTAATGGAACGTAAACAGTGCTTAGCAGCAGATTGGGTTATTATGATAATTTAAGGGGAAGTTGGCTGAGAACTGTTTGTCAGGAAAGTTAAGTTGGACCTTAACCTTCCTGTCCAAAGCAGCGGTCATCCTTAGCCATGTAATTCAAGGGGGAGACGCTATCCTTGCGTCAGTGTTCTAACTAAAGAACCGGGTAAATTTACCCGGTAAGCAGTTTTTCAGATATAGGCAAATGACTATAAGTGATGTAGGATTTTATCAATTTTTATTCTCAAGAATCCGAACGTGAGTGAACAACTTTCCAAATATAAGTTTTATTCTTAACTCAAGGCGATAGTAGTAAGTGCTTTTTCCATCAAGTACAATAGACTTCTTTCCAAACCTCGATAAACGGCCAATCTCTATGAAAAAATTCACTCGGAATCCTCATTGACTATTATGTCAACTCCGGTTCCTCACTCATTTTTTCTTCGACCTTGTCTCGTTTCTCAAGGTTTGGAAAGAAGTCTAATGATTTCTTTTTTGATATTTCCTATTAAAAAATGAGCTATTTTCTTGATTTTTCTCTATTAAAACGCAATCGCAATTTTGCTTTATTATATCTAGGGCAATTAATTTCTTTTATTGGCACGGCTATAACCAGCGTTGCATTGCCTTATCAAATCTTTCATGAAACTCATTCATCATTGATGGTGGGATTACTCGGCTTTTTTCAATTATTACCACTGCTGGTAACCGCTTTATTAGGTGGCGTATTCGCCGATCGTTATCATCGCAAAAAACTGTTACTGTTCACTGAATCTTTGCTAGCTGTCGGGTGTTTGTTGTTGGCATTAAATGCTCTGCTCGCAGTACCCAGTCTAGTCGTTATTTTTGCAGTGGCTACTATTATGTCTGCATTTAATGGTTTACATCGCCCAGCGCTCGACAGTATTACGCAACAATTGGTTTCCAAAAGTGATTTTTCAGCAGTAGGTTCATTGGCTAATTTTAAATTCGGTGTGGGTATGATTGTAGGCCCGGCAATCGGGGGTTTAATCATTGCTCATTTTGGCATTATCATTACTTTCCTGGTAGATTTTGCGAGTTTTGGCATTTCATTAATAGCCTTATTACTAATGACACATATTCCTAAGCCGCCTGCCACTGTTGAGGAATCTACTTGGCGTGCGCTAAAAATTGGATTTCGCTATGCCCTTTCCCGTCAAGAACTCATTGGAACTTATTTGATTGATTTTGTCGCGATGATTTTTGGCATGCCGATGGCGCTATTTCCTGCTATTGCTCAATTGTACGGAGGCGCAAAAGTGCTTGGAATTTTGTATGCCGCGCCTGCCGTTGGAGCCTTGAGTATTTCTTTTTTTAGTGGTTGGACGAAGCAAGTGAAACGGCATGGTGTTGCTATTGCGATAGCGGCGGCATTGTGGGGTCTTGCGATTATTTTTTTTGGTTTGGCAACTCACCTTATATTCGTTTTGTTCTTTTTAGCATTAGCAGGGGCATTCGATGCAATCAGTGGGATTTTTCGCATGATTATGTGGAACGAAACCATTCCGCAACAACTGCG
>JBAUEV010000102.1:0-2766 GCA_049678805.1 Gammaproteobacteria bacterium | reverse complement strand
GACAATTAGGGGAGTTACAATCTGCTTTAGAGAAAGCGTTGTTACCGCGTTAGCTTAAATTTTCGACATTTTCCTACTTTTGTAATACATTAGTGTAATTCAGGATGGAATTGTAAAAACCTATGATGGGGATTGCACATGGATCAGAAGCGCAATATTGATCGGCTGGAAGCTACTTCCACAATTACTGTCATGCTAGTAGATGACCATGCTTTAGTGCGAGCGGCTCTAAGGCATTTATTACGAGACGCAAAAGGGATAAAGATAGTGGCGGAGGCGAGTAGTGGGGAGGAAGCCATTCGCGTAATTCGCGAAGTCAACGAAGTAAATCCGGATGTGATTTTGATGGATTTTGACATGCCAGGTATCAGCGGTTTGGAGGCAACGCAACGGCTACATAAAAGTTTACCGGAAACCAAAGTAATTATTGTCAGTAGCTATACGCATGAAGTCATTGCTTTTCGGCTATTAGAAGAGGGCGCTAAAGGTTTTGTTGCAAAAGAGGCAAGTCCTGAAGAGATTGTTAAAGCCATTAAAACTGTTAAAGAAGGCAATCAATATATTAGCGAAGAATTAGCAGCACGGTTAGCATCGGTTAATGTGGATGATCCAAACCGAGGCGTATTTAATAGTTTATCGAATAAAGAATTGCAAATGGTTTTTATGATTGTGAAGGGATTCCGCACTAAGGAAATTTCGGAAAAATTGCATTTAAGCGCGAAGACCGTGAGTGCTTATCGTTCTTCATTATGCAATAAATTAGGCGTTGATAATGAGGTAGAGCTTATTCTGTTAGCTATGAAGCATCGCTTGGTAGATGTGGAGAAAATTTAGGAAGATGTTGCATATTTCTTATTTTTAGAATGCTGTGTGGGTGTCGTTTTCAGACAAAACTGCATCCTGCGATCGGAGAATACATCCCTGTATTCTACGGTCTTCCAACGACACCCACACGGCATTCTTACCCAACGACCTTATTTATAAGAAATATGCAACAACGCTGACTTGTTCGCGCAACAGGTGCGCGATGGTATCTAGTTTTTTTCGTCATTGCGAGGAGCGAAGCGACGCGGCAATCCAGGTTTTGAAAATGGATGCTTCGGCCAAAAAATGGCCTCGCAATGACGAAAAAAACTGGATACCGCGCATAAAGCGCGGTACGTAGGCGGAGGAGTGAGTGAGTTATTACTAAAATTTTTGTCATTATGAGGTAGAGTAATGGTAGATAATCGGCGAGAGTTTGATGATTTACTCCAAAGTGTTTGGCAGCGCCGTGATCGGGGTATGCCAGTGCCGCCATCTGCACTTAATCGGCCAGTGACTCATAAAGATGTAGAATTTCTTGTCAACCAATATCCTTTTCTGCAGTTAATTAGTACCAATCCTGAAATGGCGAACGTTATGAATCCAAAGTTTATTACAGCCTTAAGCGGCTGGGTGATTCATGATTATGGAATTGCACTCAGTTCTTCCCCTGGTAATTATTTGTTGGGTGGTTATGCTCCTTTGTACGCGAAGATAAGTGAAGATGAGGAAGGTGGGGGAAGTGCCAGAGGTTTGGAGCCTGGTAAAGGGACAGTGGTTAACCAAACAGTCGTTACAGCGGCACAAATGATTGCCCTCGCCATTGAAAAAGGCTGGCCGGGCGTTGAGATAGTGGATGGTACTTATTTGATGAAGTTGGCGGCGTGGATGGCTGCAGAAGATCGTGAATATAAGTTAACAGGTTTTGAAGCTAAAGAAAAAGACAAAGCCAAGCGGGAACGAATTCGTCGCCTGATAAAACCGATAGGGATAACGCCTACTATGGCTCCTGGAAGAAAGTTTTAGAAACAGCAAAACACTCGAAACCCCGCGGCACCTAAAATAATCGAAACCCCGCGGCATTGACCGCGGGGTCCATTTACTTAATTATGCCAAGGTATAAATCCCGCCACTCCAGGTTCATTTTTTGAATCAGATCCATTTTCCACTGCCGTTTCCACTCCTTATATTTCGCAGTAAATCCTGGTACACGGTTGTTCTTATGTTCCCAAATGCGTTTTATCATTTGTGCTAGGGTGGAATATAATGGACCCCGCGATCAAGTCGCGGGGTTTCGAGTATTTTGCGGTCGATGCCGCGGGGTTTCGAGTTATTATTTCAAGGGGTAGGTAGTGGATTGGGTGGATTATTCGCTTCTTCTTTTTCCTCTTTTTTCGCTAGTTCATCCATTTCCATTGTCGGTATTGGCGATAACTTTCGTCTTACCCAGAAGGCTACTTTCTTGATCGGATTAGATTCTTTAGAAGTTTCCTCCTCCTCAAACGGATTAAATTTCTTTTCTTTAAAAGCGTCATCGTCTTCGTTTTCTTCACCTCCACCGCCTTGGCCAGGTTTATAGAGAGGTGTTTCCTCTTCTGCTTTTTTACCAGAGAACCAGGCTAGTCCCTTGGATTTGGTGAAGCTTTCTTGTATTTTGTTAAACATGTCTTCAGTTAGAGCGGATTTAAGCCTGTTTGTAACATCTTCCTTAGCCTCTTCGTCGCTGGCTTCGTTGAATGCTTTGATATAAAGTTTCTCTAACGGCTTAATAAAAGCTTGCTGCAGGTCGTCATTCCCATCAAATTTTTTATTAATCGTAAGACTTTTTGCTACCCCTAGTAAGCCACCAAAGTCCCAGTTTTTGGCTTCCAATAAAGGGGTAAGTGCTGTTGGTTTAACACCCTCTTCCACTAACTTCTGAATGATTTTATTTTTTTTAACAGCTTGCTTGAAGTCTTTTAT
>JBAUEV010000101.1:0-2308 GCA_049678805.1 Gammaproteobacteria bacterium | reverse complement strand
CAAGGCTAGAGAGAGATTCTGATGAAAAAAACAATAGCAATATTAGCGGGCGATGGTATTGGTCAGGAAATCATGCCGCAGGCAGTAAAAGTATTAAATGCCATCGCTAAAAAATTTAATCATACTTTCATTTTGCAAGAAGGTGATATTGGTAGTACTGCTTTTGAAAAACACGGTAGTCATTTTCCTGAAGCCACTCGAATTTTATGTCAAAAAGCCGATGCAGTTTTATTTGGCGCGGTAGGTGGCCCTGTTCATGAGTCGCATTTACCGAAATGGCAAAATTGCGAGAAAAATTCCATTTTAGCTTTGCGTCAGACATTAAAATTGGCTACTAATATTCGGCCTGCACGTATTTATCCAGAATTAGCAGCATGTTGCCCATTAAAAGATGATTTAATTAAGCAAGGCATTGACATTCTAATTATTCGTGAATTAATAGGCGATATTTATTTTGGTGAACACAAACAATGGCAGCAGGAAAGTAAACGCTATGCCCGTGATGTTGCTGAATATAATGAGGAACAAATCCAATCGGCAGCACACCGCGGTTTTCAATTAGCACAACAACGACGTAAAAAGCTAGTATCCGTTGATAAAGCGAATGTTTTAGATACTTCTAAATTATGGCGTGAAATAGTGAGTGAAACAGCTGCACACTATCCGGATGTTAAGTTAGAACACATGCTGGTAGATAACTGTGCGATGCAGCTTATAATTAATCCTGCGCAGTTTGACGTTATTTTAACTGCCAATTTATTTGGTGACATATTATCCGATGCAGCGGCTGCACTGCCAGGGAGTTTAGGCTTGATGCCTTCTGCCAGTATTAGTGATGCCGGATTTGGGTTATATGAGCCATCCGGTGGATCAGCGCCGGATATTGCCTATAAAAATATTGCCAATCCAATTGCGCAGATTTTATCGGTAGCCATGATGTTACGACATTCATTTACGTTACAAGCTGAGGCAGCAGCCATTGATCTAGCTGTTGAGAAAGCATTACAAGCAGGGTTTCGTACTAAAGATATTTATACGCCAGGTATGCAGCAAGTGGGCACGAAAGAAATGACCGAGATAATCATGAGTTTTATTTAGTTTTTAATTCATATTATTTAATTAGTACTACTTCGTTAAGTAAAAAAGCTTGTACTTGCTGTAAGCTCCAGCACCTTCGTCATTGCGACCCCGAGCGCCAGCGAAGGGGGAAGCAATCCAGGTTTCAAAGTTTGCTTCTGGATTGCCGCGTCACTAACGCTCCTCGCAATGACGGAAATGCAGGATACGGCACTGCGTGACATTAATGATCTGATGAACCGCCAGATTTTATCCAAAAATGAAGCAGGAGGACGTAGCACAAGTTATGACTTATGCTTGCCTAAGTAGTTTTATGGTAGGTAATAGATTGTTCTAATTTAAGAAGACTACAGAACCCTCATTGCCTAATAACTGAAAACCCTTTGCTTTACAGTTGCAGCACAGACATATAAAATCTGAACTATTACAAATAGGGGGAGTGCATGAGTATTGATTTTAGAACACGGAAATTTAATGATGCTGTAGCGAGTTGTATTAAAAGTATTTATTCCGCTTTTCACCAAAATGTAGAATCCAATATTATTCAAGAAAACCTGCAAAGTTTGCTAAGGGCACTTGAAGAATATTATTCTTTTGAAAGAAATAAAGATTACAATGAAGTACAAGCGAAACTAAGAGCACAAGAAGTAGTAAGCGCGTTTATCCAACAGTTAGTTTATTATTGTACCCATAATATTCCCACCATAGAAGATAAAATACTTTCCCTTTTACGCAGTGAGTTTGGTAAAGACTACTTATTTTTTAACAGCGATCGTCGCCAATTTTTTAATGAACCATCTGTAATTATTATTTGGACTGATCCTCAAGAAGGGAGTACAGCCTTGAACGCAGCCAGTCGGGTAGGTTGGACAAATACTGTATCCTGGTTATTAAGCAGATTGGAAGACATTTATTGCAGTAAAACTACTGCTGATTTTCAAGCATTCATTACCCATCTTGATAAAGATCAATTTTCCCCGCTTAATACAGCCAGCAAAGAGGGTCATGTTGAAGTTGTCCAAGCATTGTTGCAAGCGGGGGAGGAAGCATTTGGCGGTAGAAAAACGTCTGAGTTCAAAGCTTTTCTGGAACAACAGAATATCTATGGCTTTACTCCTTTAAATGCAGCCAGTAAAGCCTGTTGTGAGGATGCTGCCCATTTGCTGATTGCTAATGGTGCAGATCCAGCTATTCCTAATAAGAGAGGGTTCACTGCACACCAGAATAAGCC